>DATGGJ010000178.1:0-2081 GCA_035308585.1 Terriglobales bacterium | reverse complement strand
TCTCCAACACCTCGGCCTGATTCGCCCATGACGAAATGTTTACAGGAGAGCCGGATGCGGGAAATCTGCACGTCCGGTTCGATGAGGGGGAGTGGCAGGACCGCGTTGCGTGCAACGCCCCTGCCACTCTCTACTCTACCGCCTTTGCGCGATGCACCCCTCGGTTTTAAGACGCGGCTTCGCCGCCCAGGTTCTTGAAATCTGTGCCTCGCGCAAAGGCGCGAAGATACGCAAAGGCAAGCCATCGCGTTACCAGACGGCGCCATCTCTCAACCGCGAAGCGGACGAATCCCACTTCTTACCCTAAAAGCGGGAATGGAAAAGGCTGTTCGTCGTTGGAAGGTGCTGATTTAGTTGGGGATGCACGAGGCTACGGCGCAGCAGGGAGTTCACCCGCTGGGTGAGCGGGCTTTGAAGGGAAGCGGAGCAGGATGGCCGGTGGATACGCCGGGCGGGCGGTATTACGCGGAGTTGGACTACGAAGCTCCTGTGACGCGAGAGGGCCAACTGATTTTTTTCGCGCAGTTTCTGCACACGGGAGGGCGGTGGGAGCGGTTTTTGAGCAATTGCCCGCTGCGTTATGAAGGCAACCGGGGCAGCCGGGTTGTGGACGTGCTGGGAACGGCGGCGCTGTCGATCCTGTGCGGGCACTGGCGCTACGCCCACATCAATGCGGTCCGCGGTGACACGCTCAATCCGGGACTCTTAGGGATGACGGGCACGGTGAGTGAAGACGTGGTGCGCCGGGCGATGAAGCGAATAGAGGAGATCAGCGGGCTGGCGTGGCTCGGCGCAGAGCTGCGAGCCTGCGTTGAGCCGGTCCTGAGCCAGTCATGGATCCTGGACGTGGATGTGACGATCAAATCCATCTATGGTCAGCAGCAGGGCGCGGAACTTGGTCATAATCCGCACAAGCCGGGGCGGCCGAGCCATTGCTATCACAGTTATTTCATGGCCAATACCCGGCTCTGTCTTGGGGTAGATGTGCTTGGCGGCAAGAAGCATGCTGGGCAACACAGTTTACCGGGCTTGTGGTCGCTGCTGGATGCGCTGCCGCGCACGCACTGGCCGGCGATGGTGCGCGGGGATTGTAACTACGGCAACGAGAGGCTAATGGCGCAGGCCGAAGCGCGCGGACTGCCGTATCTTTTCAAACTGCGGCACACGCCGAAAGTCAAAGCGCTTGTTGTACAGATGCAGCATGCCGGAGCGGTGTGGCAGGATGCCGGCAGCGGTTGGGAAGTGCTGGAGGCAACACTGCAACTCAGCGGCTGGAGCCGGGCACGCCGCGTTGTCCTGGTGCGGGAAGCCCCGGCTATAGCACCGATTGGCGAACATGCCAGGCGCCGTCGCGATTATCAGCAAGCCGCATTGCCGGGAGCCCACCAATGGGAAGGCTCGTCGGCACCCTGGTCGGGCCGGATCGCTGTATTAGTCACCAGTCTCCACCCGGAAGCCTATCCTGCAGTGGTGACGGCGCGACTTTATCGTGAGCGAGCCGACGCCGAGAATATCTACGACGAACTCAAAAACCAATGGGGCTGGAACGGTTTTACCACCCAGAAGCTGGCTCCCTGCCGGCTGATGGCGAACCTGGTGGCGCTCGTCTATAACTGGTGGCATCTCTACGTACGTCTTTTCGACGGGACCCACCACCGTGAAGCCATTACCAGCCGACCCGCACTCTTGGGCGGGGTAGCCCGCCTAGTCCGCCATAGCGGTCAGAACACCATCAAAGTCAGTTTGCAACATGAAAAAAGCGAACTGCTCACTCAAGCCATATCCTTGGTCAGCAACACCTTGCGTCGCTTCTCATCCATTGCGGAGCGATGGACCTGTGAACAGCGTTGGCTGCTCCTTCTAACTCACATTTTCCGCCATTGGCTTGGCGGCAAATGGCTTGGATCGTTGCCACCGGAGGCTGGACCGCTCCTTTCAGGCTGAAAAAACCGCCCACACGCTCCATTTCAGTGGCTAAGTGCCGCCACCCCGGTGGCGGTTTAGACTTCTATTCCCGTTTTTAGGGTTAGTAGAGCTCGTTGCGAAATGACCCGTTTCGTATCGCTCGCTCAGCTCGGCGA
>DATGGJ010000177.1:0-5874 GCA_035308585.1 Terriglobales bacterium | reverse complement strand
ACCACCGCCTGGTTCAAGCTCAACTGCCCGGCCGGAGCGGATGGCGCGGCTGCCGCCGGTGCCGGCCGCAGTTGAAAAGGCGGGGGCGTGAGCTGGGCCGGCGGCATAGCCGCCGCGGATATGGAAGGCAACGCTTCTGTTTGCTGCGCGACCGTGGCTGGTTGCGCACTGGGCGCCGCCAGCACGGTTTTCGCCTGCATGGTTCGCGCCTCTGAAGCGGCCGGCGAAGCGGGTGCCGCGGAGTTGAGCGGTACAGCCTTCTCCACCGAGGCGCGTTCCAGCTTGCGCCCTGCGCCGGTGAGGCCGGGTCCGGCTTCCCGGCGCCTGATCCTGTTTCGTTGCGCCTGCCGTTCTGGCCTGGGTTGCGCCGGACGCGTGGCCGGGGTTACGTCGCTGGCGCCCTCTGTGTCTGCTGGCGGCGATGGCTCCGGCCCCGCGGCCTCGGTCGTGGGCGCGGGTTGCGCCGCCGTCGGAGAGGAACTCGGAGCGGTGGCTGCGGAAACTGCCGGTGCCGTGACCGGCGGGACCGCGCTCGAAGCCGCCTCTACCGTGCTGCTGCGGACTTGGTTGGCGGCCGCGTTCGGGGAGCGATTGCACCACCGCAGCCAGACGAGTCCAATTAGCGCTACGACCACCCCGGCCACAATCAGCTTGCGCGAGATGGTGTGCTCCGGCAGGTTCAGAGGCGCGGGCGCGAATCCCTTCAAAGCATGCGCGGGATGGGCCTGCGGCGCTGCCGGCCGGACCGGGCGCATTTCGATTTCGCAAATCAGGTCGTCTTCCGGATCGGGATTGGCGAAGGGCGCGGGGACGCGCGGCGTGAGGGCGGGGGGCTGCTGGCTTTCCGCCTTGATCAGTTGAAAGGCGCGCGCCTGCGGAGTGCTCTCCGGCTTGGCCGGCGCCCGCTGCTCGATTTCGCAGAGCAGGTCGTCCTCCGGATCCGCAATCACGCTGGGGCGGAACCCCGCCGCTGGCGGCTTCTCCTCGGCTGCCCGCGCCGCCGGCGCCGAAGCCGCGCTCTCCTCCTGCGGTTCCGGACGTATCACCGAGATCACCAGGTCGCGCATGCTTTCCAGCGCCGCCACCTCGTTGCCCGAAAATGCTCCCGGCTTCGGCGCGAACACCTCAAACACCCCCACCACTTCCCGCCCCAGGCAGATGGGAAGCACCGCCATGGAGCGTATGCCGAGATAGCGGCAAACATCGAGGTTGACGCGGGAATCGTTTTCCGTGTCCGCGCACACCAGGGTGCTGGCCCTGCGCACGCACTCTCCCGACAGGCCGGACTGGACTTCCAGCTGGGCGCCCAGCGCCGGAGCCATGTTCCCGGCCCGCGCCCGGCACACCAGCAGTTCCTCCTGGCGCAGGGCAATGGCCGCGCCGCTGGCCAGGGTCAGCATCTGCGCCTGCTCCGCGATCAGGCGCAATTCCGGGTCGAACACGCCGGCGGCTACGAGGTGGGATAAATCAGATAGCGAAACGCTCCCCGGCGCGCCCGCAACCGGGCGGTCTCCTGGCCGGGAATCTGGCTTCAGGTGCAATGGTTGGCCACGGGAGCCGCGCCGCGGCATCTCAACTGCCTGGGCGAAGCTCCTTAAGTGTCTCTAATCACTGAAATTGTGCTGCTGAGGCGCAGTTTCGCCCTCGTACATACCATTGTCAAGCTGACGGCAGGGCGCACGCCAGTAACAAAGGGTAGTCCGGCCTCTGTTCATTTCGTCCGCCGCGGCAGGTACTTCTTCTCAATGGAGGCCACGATCACGTAATTGGGGTCCACCATCTCGTCGAGGTGAATTTTAGCCACCTTGGAGAGCAGTTCGTAGGCGTCCAGTTCAGAGAGTCCGTAGTCCTGGTGCATCCAGGCGATCAGCTGGGTGAAGGCCACCCGCAGGGCGTCATCGAGCGGGCGGGTGATGCCCACGGCCATGATGGCATTTTCATTTTCGAAACGCGGCCAGTCAATTTTCCGGCCCTTGATTACCTCCACCCGCACCCGGGCCCGCAGCGGCGCCTCGATGGCGGTGCCGTCCACCTCGCCGTCCCCCATGGCGGCATGGCCGTCGCCCATGTAGAGCATGGCCCCGGCCACATTTACCGGGAGGTAAAGGGTGTTGCCCGCGCTGGCCTCGGGCGCGTCCATGTTGCCGCCGTTTTCCGCGGGCACAATGGAGGAGCGCGCCTCGCCCCCTGCCGGCGCCACTCCAATGCAGCCGAAGAAGGGATGCAGCGGAATCTGCACCGTGAAATTGGAATCGTGCGCCTGGAAGGTGGCGACATTGGCGGCGTGGTCCACCGGGTAATACCAGATGCGCTCCGGCAGCGGCGGTCCCAGCATGGGCGTGTAGGTGCTCGAGTTCAGCGCTCCAAAGCCGGGAGCAAATGCGCCCACGCCCTGGCTGCCGTCCACCTCGAGATCAAGAAACCGGATGGCCAGCGTGTCGCCCGGCTCCGCTCCTTCGATGTAAAAGGGCCCGGTCAGCGGGTTATCGCCCTTGACCATGGCCAGCGTGTCGCCCGGCCCCTTCAGCACGTTGCCGAAAGCGTCCAGCGTGTTGGTCTCCAGCACATCGCCCGAGCGCAGGCGCGCCACCGGGGTGGCCACGCCGTAGGTGTACTTCACATCCTGAATGGTGGCGTGATACTTCACCAGCCGCGCTCCCGGCGTGGGCATGTGCATTTTTTCCTGTGCCGTGGCCGCCACCGGCAACCCCAGCGCACAGACTGCAACTGCTATGGCAATTCGCGGACGCTTCATAGATTTCCTATTCTCCGTGTCTACGTGTCACTGTGGTGAAAATCACCGGATCATCGCCAGCCAGGCCCAGCCAAATATCACCGTGGCCACCGTTATCGGCAATCCCGCCCGGAAATAGTCGCGGAAGCCGATCTCCACTTCCGGGCGCGCGCTCTCCACCACGATGATGTTGGCCACCGACCCGGTAATGGTCAGGTTGCCGGAAAGCGTGCTGGCCATGGCCAGGATCAGCCAGGCGGTGTGCGGATTGGCGAAGCCCGGCACCAGCGACTTGAGCAGCATCACCGCCGGCACGTTGCTCACAATGTTGCCCAGCACCGCCGTCACCACGGTGAAGACGGCGGAGTTCTGCAGGTTCCAGGGCCGGGCGAGGCCGAGCAAATCTGCGACCAGACCGGCGTTCTGCGCTCCTCCTACGATCACAAATAGTCCTATAAAGAAGACCAGCAGCCCCCAGTCAATTTCCTGATAAAGCTTGCGCGGCTCCAGGGTGCGGGTGATCAGCAGGAGGGCCGCGCCGATGGCAGCCATCAAGGCGGGAGGCACGCCGGCGAAAAATCCGGCCACCACCAGCGCTACCACCGCCGCCGGCTTGCCCAATTGCGCCTGCTGCAGTGGTTTTTCCGCTACCGCCTGCGCCAGCGCCGGATGAGGAGTTTCATGGGGCACGTACAGCCAGTGCAGGACCACCCAATCGAGCAGCAGGCCGAGCGCCGCAATGGGCGCCATATGGGCGATAAAAAAACGGTAAGAGATGCCGGAGTAGGAGCCGATCAGCATGTTCTGCGGGTTGCCGGTGATGGTGGCCACGCTGCCGATGTTGGAGGCTGTGGCCACGGCCAGCAGGTAGGGCAGCGGCCGCACATTCATGCGCCGGCACACCGCCAGCACCAGCGGCACCATGACCAGGCAGATGATGTCGTTCACAAAGAAGGCGGAAAGAACCCCGCAGGTCACAATCACCGTGGGCAGCAGGTGCACCGGCTTTACCCAGCGCAGCACCAGCCGAGTAATCCACTCGAAAAAGCCCACCAGGCGCAGGTTGCCCACAATCAGCATCATGGAAAACAGCAGCACGATGGTGGTGAAGTCAATGGCGCGCAGCGCCCCCGCCGGCGAAACAATGCGGAAGGCCGCCATCAGCACCGCGCCGATTATGGCCGCTCCCGGGCGGTCAATTTTCATGCCGGGAAATTTGCCCAGGGCAAACACCAGATAGCTGGCGGCAAAAATGGCATAGGCCGCGATGATGCGGGCGTCCGACAGCGCGGCCGGCGTGATCTGCGGCATGAGCGAACCATGGATTGTAGCAACAGGGCAGGCGGAAAAGGATTATGCGGGCGGGCACCCGCACAGACCGCGGTTCAAAGTTTCAAGGCTTCAAAGCTCAGGATAGCAGCACACGCGCAGCTTATTTTCTGCCGACGATTTTGCCATTGAAACTGGAAACATGAAACTCAGAAACTTTGAAACCTGTGAAGCCTTCCTTCAGGTGAGAAAGAACTCATTTATCACCTGCCTGCGCATCTCCGGGCTCAGCTTGCCGAGTGCTCCGGGCAGGGGCATGCCGCCATCCTGGGCAAGGGCCGGATCGGCCTCCGCCAGCAGGTTCCTCAGACGGCGCAGGCTGTTCTGCATCCAGCTCGCGGCCAGCGAACCCTGCATCAGGTTGCGCCGGTTGGTCTCCATTTCCAAAGACTTAATGGCGCACACCCAGCCTTCCCCGTAAGGGTCGCGCAATGCCAGCTCCGGATCGTTCAACACGTCGGGGTTGATGGCGGTCACCACGCCTTCCAGCGGCGAAAGCAGTTCTACACTTTGCCCCTCGGCGGTGACGGTGATCAGCTTCTGCCCCTGCCGCACCCAGCGCTGTTCGCCGGTCACCGCGATCTTGTGCCCCGTGCAGCCGATCAGGTTGGCGGCCAGGCCGTCCATGCCCACGCGCGCCATGTCGCGGCCCTGTTCGGCCATCCAGGTATGGCCGGGGTGGAAGCAATACCCGCGGGGAAGCTCGAATGTAGAAACCGGCTGTGGGGGCTTCTGGGGAGGCGGCGGTCCAGTCGCCATCAGCGCGCTCACGCGCGAAGCCTGCCGCCGGTGAAAGCAGAAGGCCGCCAGCATCAGCAGAATTATTGTTACTGCGAACCCGATCGACATGGTTTCCTCCCTGCTGCCGCGTCGGGCTTGAGCCAGGAGCAGCGGTACGGGACCGCATTTCTCCCGGAATCCCGCGTGTGGACAGGGCTTCCCGCGCCCGCGACGGAGGCGCCTCCAGGCACACAATCTCACCTTCGCCTTTGGATTCCCCCTTATCTATGTCCAGCATGGAGGAAATAGGCGGCAGGCGCAGTGATAACAGTCACCTCCGCCTGTGAATCGCCTCTTCGTAACTTCGTGGTTGGGAATTGGTCCCTAATCCGAACCTGCGCGGGGCGATGAGCCATCCCGCATCTGGCCGCCAGCTTCTTACCCCGGGTGCAATGGTGTGGGGTTCGCAAATTCAAATGCGGAAATCGTGCGCCATCGTGCTGGCCGCGGCGCTGGTCCTTCCGGCGGCCGCGCAGACTCAGGCCGCACTAGCTGCGCCGGAGGATCCCTTGCCGGCGCCCGCCTCGCTCACCATCCGCCGGCTGGTGCCGGAAGTGCAGATGGTTTTTGCCGCCCACGACCGCCACGGGCGTCCGCTGTTGAACCTCACTCCGCCGCAAATCAGGATTGTGGACAACGGCGCTCCCGCCGCCCTTACCAGCTTCCAGCCGGCTGCTGATCTGCCCCTGCGAGTCGCCCTCCTGCTCGACGCCAGCGACTCCATGCGCCCCGGTTTTGCCGCCCAGCGCCAGGCTGCGCTCGCTTTTTTGCGCCGCATGCAGGGCGATGGCAGCGAGCAAATTTGCACTCTTGTCTTTGCCTCCCGCGAGACGGCCGGAGGCGCAAGCGATCCGGCCGCCGTCCTCTCCGCCGGTCAACTTGGGGGCCAGACCGCCCTTTACGACGCGCTGGTTGCTGCCTCCGCCATGCTGGGCTCGAGCAACCCTGCCCGCCGCCTGCTGCTTCTGCTCAGCGACGGCGACGACAACTACAGCCGCTCCACCCTGGCCGACGCCATCGCCGCCCTCCAG
>DATGGJ010000176.1:0-5249 GCA_035308585.1 Terriglobales bacterium | reverse complement strand
GAACCCTTCGTTTCAAAAGTGTCTCACCGGCGTAAGGAGCTCGGTGGAAGGCGGGGCCACGCTGGCCAATGCCATGCGCGGTTTTCCCAAGGTCTTCGATGACCTGAGCACCAACATGATCGAAGCCGGCGAAACCGGCGGTATTCTCGATACTATTCTGCAGCGCCTGGCGCAGTACGTGGAAAAGGCGGTGAAGTTGCGTGCCGCCGTGAAGTCGGCCTTGATCTACCCCGTGTCCGTGATCAGCATCGCGGTTCTGATCGTGGCCGCGCTGCTCAAGTGGGTGGTCCCGATTTTCGCCAACCTGTTTGCCGGTCTGGGTGTGGCCCTGCCTCTTCCCACCCGCATCGTCATGGGCTTGAGCGCCTTTGTCGGACACTTCTGGTGGGTGTTCATTGGCGGTGGCGTGGGCTTTGTGTTCGGGCTCAAGCAGGTGAACAAGCATCCCAAGGGCAAGTACGCCCTGGATGCCATGCTGCTGAAGGCGCCAGTAATCGGCAATCTTCTGCGCAAGATCGCGGTGGCGCGCTTTACCCGCACCCTGGGCACCCTGATTACCTCCGGTGTTCCCATCCTGGAAGGCTTGTCCATCACCGCCCGCACCTCCGGCAACGCGGTGCTGGAGCAGGCCTTGATGAAGGTGCGCAAGGCCATCGAAGAAGGCCGCACCATCGTGGATCCCCTGAAGGAGTGCGGCGTTTTCCCCAACATGGTTTCGCAGATGATCGGCGTGGGCGAGGCCACCGGCGCCATGGATGCCATGCTGCAGAAAATCGCCGACTTCTATGAGGACGAAGTGGACGCGGCCACCAAGGACATGCTGGCCATGCTGGAGCCCATCATCATCGGCATTCTGGGCGTGTGCGTGGGCGGCATTGTCATTTCGCTCTACATGCCGCTGTTCTCCATGATCGCCAAGCTGGCCGGCTAGAACGCAGAGGGGCGCCCTGGCGCGCCCTAAGGAAGGTAATGGCTGCGGAAATCACATTCGACGAGCGCTCCTGGCTGGGCTGGCTGGTCAAGGTTCGCGTCCTCATCATCACCTTTTTGGTGGGCATCGAACTGGCCATCACCCGGCTAACGCCCACCCAGCTGCCGGAGCGCGAATTCATCAGCCTCATCCTGCTGTGGTACACGGTTTCGGTGTTCCACATCGTTTTGCACTCATTCTGGCAGGAGCACCGGGTGCAGGCCGTCCTGCAGGTATTGACCGACCTCGCCCTGGCCACGGGCATGGTGTACGTCAGCGGTGGAATTGACAGCTCGTTCAATTTCCTTTACCCGCTGATCATTGTGGTGGCGTGCATCCTGCTGCCACAGTTGTGGGCCTACTTGACGGCGGCCTTGGCATTTGTGCTCTATGGCGCCGTGGTGGAGCTGGAGTTCTTCGGCGTTATTCATTCTTACGCGCCGACTCACGCCGGCTTCAAAGCCCTGGTGGCCATCTTGCTGATTAACCTGTTCGGCTATCTGGCCATTGCCTACCTGGCTGGACGCCTGACCGCCCGCCTGCGTCAGGTAGACGTGCAGTTGCACGACACCAGCGGGGCCCTGGAGAGTTTGCAGGCGCTGCATGAGAATGTGATTCGTTCCATCAGCGGCGGCCTGCTCACCGCCGACCTGGAAGGCCATATCACCCTGGCCAATCCCGCCAGCCAGACCTTTCTGGAGAAGAGCGAGACAGATCTGCTGGGCAAGCAGGTGGCCCAGCTCTTCCTTGATCCTCTGCCCGCTCCCACCGGCGCGCCCACGCACGCGGAAGTGCGCTACCGCACCGCCACCGGTGAAATCAAGGCCTTTAGCGTGATTGCTTCCCGTTTGGTGGTGCCGGAACGGGGCAGCCTGGGCTGGGTATACACCTTCGACGATCTGACGGAAATCCGCCGCCTGGAGCGGGAAGTGCGCTTGCGCGACCGTCTGGCCGCGGTGGGCCGCCTGGCCGCCGCCATCGCCCATGAGATCCGCAACCCGCTCTCCTCCATTGCCGGCTCGGTGAGCGTGCTCGAGGGCATTTCCACCCTCAGCGAGGAGCAGAGAACCCTGGTGCAGATCGTGACCCGCGAATCGGAGCGGCTGAACAACATCATTTCCGACTTCCTGGCCTATGCCCGCGAGAAGCGCTATGAGTTCCAGCAGCAGGACTTGATCCCTCTGCTGGAAGACACGCTGACCCTGCTGGAAAGCAGCACCCCTCCCGAGTCCACCCGGGTGCAAATCGTTCGCCGCTTTGAGGTGGAGCGGGCACCGGCGCTGGTGGATGGCGACAAGATCAAGCAGGTGTTCTGGAACCTTTGCAGCAACTCGTTGCGCGCCATGCCTCAGGGTGGTTCGCTGCAGGTCTCGCTGCGGGGAGTTGGAATGGACTGGGTCATCAGTTTTGCCGATAGCGGCCACGGCCTGAGCCAGCAGCAGATGGAGAAAATCTTCGAGCCCTTCCAGGGACACTTCGAGGGCGGTACCGGGCTGGGACTGGCCATCGTTTATCAGATTGTGCAGGCCCACGAGGCAAAGATCATGGTGCGTTCGGTGCCCGGCCAGGGAACCGTGTTCTCGCTGCAGCTGCGCCGCCCTGATGTTGTAGCTGAAGGCGCGCGCCCGGAAGAGCACGGCCATGCCGCGCAGCCTCAGCTGGCCGCGGTGACCGCCGTGGCTGCGGGCGCGGGAGGAGGGCCGAGCGGTGGGTAACATCCTGGTTTGCGACGACGAACGCTCCATCTGCGAAGTGCTGGACATCGCTCTGCGCCGTGAAGGCCACCGCGTGGAAACTGTGAACTCCGGCGATGCCGCCCGTAAGAAAATTGATGGCGCTCTCTACGATGTGGTGGTTACCGACATCAGGATGCCCAACATTGACGGCATCGAGGTGCTGCGCCACGCCCACCGGGTTTCGCCCGATTCGGCCGTCATCCTCATTACCGCGGTGGATGACTTCGAAGCCGCCATCCAGGCAGTCAAAGCCGGGGGCGCATTCGACTACATCCGCAAGGGGCCGGGCCTGATGGACGAAGTGCGGCTGGCCATCGCCCAGGCGCTGCAGCAGGTCTCGCTGAGGCGGCAGAATTTCGCTTACCGGCGCGACGCTGCCGCCCGCAATTCGCTGGACAACATCATCGGCGCCAGCCCGGCGATGGAGAAGCTCAAGCAGACCATCCGCACCGTTGCCTCCACCAGCAGCAGCATCCTCATCTATGGCGAGAGCGGCACCGGCAAGGAGCTGGTGGCGCGGGCCGCCCATGTGTGCTCTCCGCGCGCCGCCGAGCCCTTTGTTTCCGTAAACTGCGGCGCCTTCCCCGAAACTTTGCTGGAAAGCGAGCTGTTCGGTTATGTGAAGGGAGCTTTCACCGGGGCGGCGCAGAACAAGCGCGGGCTTTTCGAAGTGGCCGACGGAGGCACCATCTTCCTCGACGAAATCAGCGAAATGACCGTGGCCATGCAGGTCAAGCTGCTGCGCGTTCTGCAGGAGCGCACCGTCCGGCCGGTGGGCGGCACCAACGAGATTTCCATTGACGTGCGCGTCATCTCCGCCACCAACCGCGACCTGGACAAACTGGTGGGAGAAAACGCTTTTCGCGAAGACCTGTATTATCGCCTGAGTGTAATTCCGGTGCAGGTGCCGCCATTGCGCGAGCGACGGGAAGACATTCCGCTGCTGGCGAACCATTTCCTCAAGAAGTACTCGCCGGCGGCAGGGAAGAGCATCCTGCGCATCAATTCCGAGTCTCTGGAAACTCTGTCAGACTACGAGTGGCCGGGCAATGTGCGCCAACTGGAAAACTCTATTGAGCGCGCCGTGGCTCTCGAAACCAGCAACGAATTGCGCGTGGAACTGCCGGTGGAACGTCCCAAGGCGAAGGCCATGGCGGCGGCCGCAGGCGCTGCAGCCGGCGCCACCGTCGCGGTCGCAGGAGCCAACGGCTTCTCCGATTCCTTGCCGGCGGATGGCCTGGACATGGAACACTACGTGGCCGATCTCGAGCGCACGCTCCTCCTCTCGGCCCTGCGCCAGTCCAATGGCGTGCAGACCCGCGCCGCCGAGATGCTCAAGCTTTCCTACCGCTCCTTCCGGCACTTGATGAAAAAATACGACATCTAGGTGGGTAGCTGGCTGGCCCATGGCTGTCCAGCTACATCTGTATCGACAGCCAATCAGCTAGGAAGCCAGTCAGCCAGGCAGCTTGTTCTTTTGCGCCCGCAACTGGTGTTTCCACCCCAGAAGGCGGGCCTTGTTGGCTTCCGCCTCCGCCTCCGGCACCATGCCCTTTTTCTGGTAAAGAATGGAAAGTGTGGTGTGGGCAAGCACGTCTTCAGGGTCGGTTTCTGATATGCGGCGGGCCAGCGCTACCGCCTCTTCGAGTTGCTCCAGGTCCTGGTAGATGCGCACCAGGCCGTGCATGGCATCGGTGTGGCCGGGATCGGCGGCCAGCGCCAGCTGGTATTCGGCAATGGCGCGCTGTGCGTCTCCGGCGGCGAACAACTCCAGGCCGGCCAGAAAATGCTCTTCGGCCGCGCTCCGCCCAGCTCCTCCGCTCACCAACACACCTCAAACCTCCCGCCTCAAGAGTATCAACTATCTCGTCCCCATGAGTCTCTTCCGGAAGAGCTCGGCTTCGGCAGAGGCGTCCAGGCGGCCAGGATCTCCGGGCGGGCATGCATTTGCCCGAAAGCCGCTTTTGTGGCCTTCAGACAAAACGGGCGGCCCATTAGCCGCCCATGAGTCATTTCAAGGATGATTGAAGGTTTACGCGGCCCGGTCGCGAATGTTGCTGCGCACCCTCCGCTTGCTGTCCTCATCGAGGTTGGTGACGCCATGCCGCTCCCGGCCGTGGCGTTCTATCTGGGGCAACAGTTCCTCTTCCGAACGGCCGCTTACTTCCCAGCTGCAATCCTTGTGGCCCATGTCTGCACACTTGAAGGTTTTCTGCCCTTTGTTCTCCTCTGCCATGTGTTTCCCTCCAGTTTGGAATGACTAGCTGTAGTTGGATGGAAAGCAGGGCAGAGAGCGATGCCTGAAGAGCCAGTATTTGGGAGTCAGTAGTCGGGAGTCAGCAAAAGCTCGTGCGGCGGGTGCCCAATCCAGCAAGGACTTTGTGTTCGCGGGCGCCTCCCGCCCGCTTCCGGTTTCAGGTTGCGGGAGTACGCAGATTCTAGAAACTTGAATCTTGAAACTTAGGTTTTGCTGAGTTCGGAGTCTTGAGCCCTGACTACTTGTGTTGACCTGCCTCCCGACTCCTGACTCCTGATTTTTCCCA
>DATGGJ010000175.1:0-3471 GCA_035308585.1 Terriglobales bacterium | reverse complement strand
AGCGCTGTGTGCTGTTGCTGTCGGTGGTGGAAGGTCTAGCCTTGCGCGAGATTGCGGAGATATTGAAAATCCCGATGGGAACGGTGATGTCCCGCCTGGGACGGGCCCGGGCGACATTGCGCGAATACATGCGGCCCAATCCGGGGCCCATGCTGAGCAGCAGAGAACGCAAATTATGCGATGCCATGAAGCCGAAGGGCTGTTAGCGCCCCAATTTTCGGAAAGCCTCGAGCCCGCCATGCAGAGCGAGTTGGCTTTGCACCTGGAGTCGTGCGCGGCATGCCGGGCGCGGCTGCAACAGGAGTACGAACTCGACCGCCTGATCACGGCTGCGGTGAACCGGGCCACCCCGGCTGCGGATGAACTGGTCGCGCACATCGAAAAGAGGCTCGAGAGCAAACTGACGCGGCGGTTTTTCCCCTGGCAGTGGCGATGGCCGGCCCTGGCCGGAGCTGCGGCTGTGGTTCTTTTCTGCGCCATCCTGCTTACCCGCTTCACCTCCAGCAATAGCATGCATGCGCTGTGCCAGGATGCCATGGATGACCACCGCAGCGAGGTGGTCCTGCGCGAACCCAGGCGCTGGCACAGTGTCAGCGAAATCAACGATCTGGTTCGCCGCACTGTTCCCCAGGCGCGCATCCCGCAGAGCATTGCCGGCCTGCCTTTGGAGAAAGGCCGCATTTGCGGCCTGCTGCAGGCCCAGGCCCTTCACCTGGTCTATGGCGATGGCGCGCAGCAGGTCTCCGTCTTTTTCGTACTGCGCCAGGACTTGCCTTCCGATTCCCTGCCCCTGCAAAACTCCGCTAAGCGCCTTCACCAGGAGAACGATGCCGGAATTGGTGTGGCTTCGTTTGCCGGCCAGGGCCTGGGGGTTGTCGTAGTGGGAACTCCGAGGCTTGCCCGTAACGTTGCCGACCAATTGGTGCGCTCGCTTTAAATTTTCCCCTGCCAAATTTCAGCAAGCCCTGATCCGTGCGACGGCCAGGCGCCCATTTGTGAATTTTGAGCCGGCATGGATGAAATCCGGCGGCTGCTTCGTTTTACTCACTTAAGGATGAATTCAAGGGCAGGTGAACGGCAGGAGCGCCGCTGCGCAGGTCGGCGCAAATCCGCTGTGCGGAACGGATACTATGGCGACGGCAATAAGAACCCCGGCCAACAGCGAATTGCAGCTGGTTAACGCGGCCCGCGCGGGCGATGTGGAAGCGTTTGGCGAACTGGTGAAACGCTACGATCGGCAGGTCTTCCGCGTCGTCCGGTCCCTGACGGACAGTCCGCAAGAGGCGGAAGACGTGGCGCAGGAGGCCTTCGTCAAAGCGTTCTGCAACATCAAGACCTTCGAGGGCCGAGCCGCGTTTTCTACCTGGCTGATTCGCATCGCCGTGAACGAGGCGCTGGGCCGGATTCGGCATCGCCAGAAATTTCCCCTTTGCCCGCTGGAATTCACCACCTCCGATGAAGAGAGCGTAGTTGAGCTGCAGATTGCCAGCCCGGGAGCCAACCCCGAAGAACTGTGCAGCGAGGCTGAGTTGCAACGGGCGCTGGCCCGGGCAGTGCACCGGCTTCGCCCGCGGCTTCGGGCGGTGTTCGTTTTGCGGGACGTGCAGGGCATGTCGGCGCAGCAGACGGCGGAAATCCTGCGCATCACGGTAGGCACGGTCAAGGCGCGGCTCTTCCGCGCGCGCCAGCGGGTGCGGCAAATGCTGATGCCTTACGTTGCCGGCCCCGGCCGGCCGGCCCCGAACCCCGTTCGCGGGCAACAGCGCGCCCCGGCCGGGCTCCGTCTCACCGGGCCGGCAGTCACCTGAGGCTGTTGTCCTTAAGAACTCCCTGTTTCAGTGGTTTGCTGGGACACGCCTCCCTCCTGCCGGCTGGCCTCCAGGGAAAACCCGCGCCGGCTTCCGCCTAAAATTTACGTAACCTCTTCCTTCCTGCAGGGTCCGGGCTTAGGCGCTTACGCAAGCCTGGAAAGGAGTGCTTATGTCAAAGCCTCGTCAAACCTCGCAGCGGACCACGACCTTGTGTGCCACTGTGGCGATATTGATCGTAGCGATGGCCTGCGCCGCCTCGGCCGCCACCGCAAGTTTTATCGGGCCACTCAACACGGTAAATACCGTAGCCTCTACCATCCCGGGTATTGGCGACGTCAATCCCTATGGAGTTGCCCTGGTGCCGGTCAGCACGGGCAAACTCGTGCAGGGACACATTCTGATCAGCAACTTCAATAACAGCGCCAATCTGCAAGGCACGGGCAGAACCATCGTTGATATTGCGCCTGATGGAGCTTTTCAGCTTTTTGCGCAGATTGACCCCAACAGTCTTCCGGGGAGCTGTCCGGGCGGAGTCGGGCTGACCACCGCCCTGGTTGTGCTGCGCACAGGATGGGTGATTGTCGGCAGCCTGCCAACGGCCGATGGCACCGCGGCCACCGCCCAGGCGGGGTGCCTGCTGGTGCTGAACAGCCAGGGCCAGGTGGTGGAAACCTTCTCCGGCGGCCCCATTAACGGCCCCTGGGACATGACCGCTCTTGACGGCGGTTCGGTGGTGGAACTGTTCTTCACCAATGTGCTCAACGGAACCGTAGCCGCGAACGGAAAGGTCGTGCATCGGGGAACGGTGGCGCGTTTTCTTCTCAGCGTTTCTTCCAGCCAGATGCCCAGTTTGTTGTTGAGCACCGTCATCGGCTCCGGGTTTCCCACCCGCACCGACCCCGCCGCCCTGGTGATCGGACCCACTGGCCTGGCTCTGGATGCTTTCGGCGAGCATCTGTACGTTAACGACAGCCTGAGCAACCGGGTGGCAGCGATCCTTCACCCTGTTTTCCGCCGCTCCACCGCCGGCCGGGGCAAAACCGTTTCACGGGGCGGATTTCTCAACGATCCCCTGGGCCTGACGCTCGCACCCAACGGCGACCTCATCGCCGCCAACGGCAATGACGGCAATCTGGTGGAAGTGACGCCGCGGGGGAAGCAAGTGGCCGAGAAACTGGTGGACAACACCGGCGGTCCGCCGCCCGGCGCGGGTACTCTCTTCGGTCTGATTGCCCTTCCCGATCACGTCTATTTTGTGGACGACGGAAGCAACACGCTGAATGTGCTGCAACAGTAACGTGTGATGAAGCAGCTCCTGGCTCCGCGCGGGATAAAAAAGGGCACGGCGCAAGCCGTGCCCTTCTGATCACTGGCCACTGACCACTTGCTCTAAGGCGCCTCGATCAGCTCCATCTTGCCGTCTTTGGTGCGGTGCAGGACCATAACTTTGCCGTTAGGATCGCGGAACACAAACACATCGCGATCGCGGAACTGGGCTTCCTTCACCGCCTCCTCCAGGGTCAGGGGGCGCAAGGCCACGCCATCGCGCGAGCGCACGATGTGGGGCTCGCTGGCGCGCGGCGAGGCCGGATAGGTATGGGCCACCAGAGGCACCGCCGATTCCGCGGAAGCGCCCACGGCCACCAGCATCTCCTCCTGG
>DATGGJ010000174.1:0-4032 GCA_035308585.1 Terriglobales bacterium | reverse complement strand
CGATCAGGTAGATGATTTCGATAAAAGGCTGAGTGGTCATGGCTTCTTTGCCGGGTGGCTGGATTTGAACATCCTGAGCATGCGGTCGGTGATCAGGAATCCGCCCACCACGTTGCTCATGGCGGCGATTACGGCCAGCGTACCTAGAAGCGCGGAGAAATTGCTCTTATGCTCACCCACCAGGAGGATGGCCCCGACCACGGCGATGGCGTCCAGGGCGTTGGTCAGCGACATCAGCGGAGTGTGCAGCAGGGGCGAAATGCGCCGGATTACTTCGAATCCGATGAATCCCGCCAGCATGAAGATGAACAGGGAATTAATCAGAACTGAGGACATGATGCCTCCAAAAATCGGGATGCATGCGCCGCAGAATGGGCCAGCTGAGCTTTCATGAGGCGCTGTGGGAGACCAGTTGCGGCAGGGAAAAGAAGTCGCGCACGCGCTGGTTGACGATTTCACCGCCCTGGGTCACCAGGGTGTCGCGAATGATTTCGTCTTCCTGGTTGAGCTGCAGCTTGCCGTCCTTCACCAGGTATTGCAGAAATGCGGTGAGGTTGCGGGCGTACATCTGGCTGGCGTGGTAGGGAACGCCGCTGGCGAAGTTGATGGCGCCGATGATGGTCACGCCGTGCTCGATGACGGTTTGCCCGGTGCGGGTAAGCTCGCAGTTGCCGCCGCGCTCGGCCGCCAGGTCGAGAATCACCGAGCCCGGCGCCATGCCGTCCACCATCTCGCGTGTCACCAGCACCGGCGACTTCTTGCCGGGAATGACCGCGGCGGTAATGACGATGTCGCTTTCCCGCACCACCCGGCCCAGCAGCTCGCGCTGGCGCTGATAAAAAGTCTCATCCTGGGCGCGGGCGTAGCCGCGTTCATCCTGCGCGTCCTTGGCTTCCACCGGCAGTTCGACAAAGCGGCCGCCCAGGCTCTGCACCTGCTCCTTGGCGGCAGGGCGCAGATCGTAAGCCGAGGTCACGGCGCCCAGACGGCGGGCGGTGGCGATGGCCTGCAGTCCGGCCACGCCGGCGCCGATCACCAGCACGCGCGCCGGAGTGATGGTGCCCGCCGCAGTGGTCAGCATGGGAAAGAGCCGGGGCAGGCGGTCGGCCGCCACCAGCACCGCCTTGTAGCCGCAGATGGTGGCCATGGAAGAGAGCGCGTCCATGCTTTGCGCCCGCGTGGTGCGCGGAATCGATTCCACGCTGAACGAGGTCACGCCCCGATCCGCAATCTCCTGCAGCACCTCCACCGAGCCCAGCGGACGCAGAAAGCCGATGAGCACCTGGTTCTTGCGCATCAGCGGCAGGTCGGCATGACCGGTTACGTCATTCGACCCGTAGCACAGAATTTGCACGATGATGTCGGATTCGCTGAATACCGCGGCGCGCTGGGAAACAATCCTGGCGCCCTTCTCTGCGTACGAAGCATCGGGATAGCCGGCTTGCTCACCGGCGCCGGCTTCAACCACCACCTGGAACCCGGCTTTGATAAGAGCGGGGACGACGAGCGGCACCAGCGCGACCCGCCGTTCCCCAGGATAGCTCTCCTTGGGAACGCCAATTATCACGAAGCCCTGTTTCCTTCCTGCAGGTAATAAGGACTGCTATTCAGTTTAACGAAAAAAAAGGCTTGCTGCCCAGCCATTCAGTGGGTGGTTTTACGCGCGCCGCTTTTGCCGCGGCTGCAGCCGGCAGTAACGCTGGATGAGCTTTCTCTGCTCGCCGGTCAGGGAAGTAAAGCGCAGCCCGTAGTGGCCGCTATCGTGGGTTACCACCGCTTCCACCCAGATGGGTTGGGTGGAAATAGGAAGCCGAATTTCCAGGGAAACCGACTGGCCCACCGGAAGGCCCTGCAGGTTGCTGACGCTCAGCCCTCCTTCGGAGATGCCGTCAGCCAGCGCGCGCACCGAAGCAATCTCTTCATCCGCTACCAGACTCACCACCAGCGGCACTTCCGCCTGGAACCGGGGAGAGGTCCGGCGATCAGGGGCACGGGAAAACCAAGCCATACCGCCTCCGTCCAAATCCCGGCTTAATCATGCCGGTTGCGCCAGCGCCTCCTTCACCCGTTGCAACAGTTCCTCTACCGGAATCGGCTTGGGCAGCAGTTCGCACTTCAGGCCGCCCGCCCGGGCCCGCGCTATGTAATCGCCGGCTTCGGGATCGCTGGACATCAACAGCATTTTGCAGCCCGGCACACAATGGCGCAAGTCGCTTACCGTGTCCGCTCCGGAACCGTCGGGCAGGTTCAATTCGATAAGCGCCAGGTCGGGCGCCATGCCGGCACAGAGTTGCAGAGCTTCCGCCCGGGTGGCCACGGCCGTGCAGTTATAACCGCTTTCGCGAAGCACCCACATGAGGGTGGTGCTGACTGAGGCGGTGTCGTCAACCACCAGAACCATAGGTTTGGGAATGTGGGCTTTTCGCATGGGAGCCTCCATCCGGGGTTGGCGCATGCCCTAATCGTCCCATTCCGAGCATGCCGCGCCCCGGAACCTTCCGCCATGACCGCAGTCACCCGGAGCTGTGATTCGGGGCTGCCGTATAATCGCGGGCGGGAACTCCCACAAGAATTGTCATGCGGAATGCGCGGCCCAACTGGGCAGAAGTGTCGCTGGGGGCGTTGCGGCGCAATTTCCGCGCTTTGCGCGATCTGGCAGGCACGGGAGTTGAAGTCTGCGCCGTGGTCAAGGCCGATGCCTATGGTCACGGGGCGCGGGAATGCGCCCTCGCGCTCCAAAAGGAAGGCGCGCGCTGGTTCGGCGTCACTTCCACCGCCGGCGGCCTTCACCTGCGCCAGGCCGGCATCAGCGGCCGCATTCTGCTCATGACCGGCTTTTGGCGCGGCGATGAGCCGGAACTCATTCACCACCAGCTCACCCCCGCAGTCTGGGAACCCTGGCACCTGGAGCGCTTGCAGCAGGCCGCCGCGAAGGCAGGCCAGGCGCCGCTGCCGGTGCACCTGAAGCTGGATACCGGGATGGGACGCCTGGGCGTGGGCATGGCCGAGCTGCCGGCAATCCTGGCGCAACTTCGGGCGGCCAGCCACCTCGCGCTGGAAGGCGTGTTCACTCACCTGGCCTCCGCCGAGGTAGCCGGCGCCCCCGACGTAATGCGGCAGCTGGAGTGCTTCGAGCGGGCGATCGCCGGCGTGCGCCAGGCGGGATTCTCTCCGAAATACTTTCACGCCGCCAACAGCGCCGCCATGGTCAGCTTTCCTCAGGCGCGCAAGAACCTGGTGCGTCCGGGCATTTCGCTTTACGGCTACTACCTGCCCTTCAGCGGCGAGGCTTCTATCCAGCCGCCACCAGTGGAACCGGTGCTCTCCTGGAAGACCCGCGTTATCTCGCTGCGGGAGCACGCCGCGGGTAGCGCTCTGGGCTACAACGGCACATATGTCACCAGCCGGCGTTCGCGCATCGCGGTGCTGCCGGTGGGCTACGCCGACGGGTTAAACCGCCGGCTCTCTTCTTGCGGCCGCGTGATCCTGCGCGGCGCCTGGGCGCCCATCGTGGGACGTATCTCCATGGACATTACCCTGGTGGACGCAACCGATATCCCGGGCGTACAGGTTGGGGATGAGGTGATTCTGATTGGCTCCAGCGGCGGGTTGCGCCTCACCGCCTGGGATCTCGCCCAAGCCGCCGATACCATTCCCTATGAAGTGCTGTGCGGCATCTCCAAGCGCGTGCCTAGAATGATGAATGATGATGATGAAAATAAATGACGAGGCCCGCGACCAGCATTCAGCCGGGCCGGCATTTAGCACTTAGCCCTTTCCTGTTTTCCTCGATTCCACCACAGATGTTCAGGGGCCAAATGCTAATTGCTGAATGCTAAGTCCTTCCTCGCACGGGCTGAATGCTGACTGCTGAGTGCTAACTGCTGTACCTTAGACTTGGTGCTCCATCCCTACGCCCATTGGATGTATGCCTGGGAAACGCGGCTCAATGCCCGCGACAACAATCGCGTGGTGCGTCCGCTGGACTGGGGAGTGGAGTGGACCCGGAACTGGCCCTGCCGGAACGGCTGC
>DATGGJ010000173.1:0-5701 GCA_035308585.1 Terriglobales bacterium | reverse complement strand
AGGCAAATTCCTTGCCGCAATCCAGGCAGACCACGTAGGTGCCGGTGGCGGCAGCTGCTGCTGACCGCTGTTTCAAAATCCTGCTGCTGATGGGAAAACTGTAATGCTGGTGACGACAACCGAAGATTACATCCCACAGAGCCGAGAACAGATCCCGCAGAACTGAGAACATATCCTACCCCCTGGCCGGGACGCACGAACCACAGTCACTGAGCCCACAGAACCTTTCAGCTACTTAGATTCAGCCCTGCAGCAAAAGGTTTCGTAATTCGCAACATTGCTCGCAAACCCTTGCAGCACGGGCATGTAGAGGGACCGAATCGTTCGCAGGAGTCATCCAGAACGGCTTCAGCCGAGAAGAATCTGGCGTGCACTACTTGAGAAACCCGATAGAACACGCGAAATGCTTCGGCGCTCAAGCGCTTCTGCGTGACGCTAGACGGGAAGAAGGCTGGTGAATTACAAGTCCCGCCGGCTGAAGCGGCGGATGGCGAAAAGCAATGCCAGGGCGGTGTACACGCTGGCATAAACGATCATGGTGGAACTGGGCAGGGAAGCGGAAGCGGGGAAGTTTCTACACGTCCTGCGAGCCGACCTTCTTTTTTTGCGAACACTTGTTCATGATAGCGGAGCGCAGCCGGGTTCGCAGGTCGTCAGGAAGTTCGTACAGGGTGGAGTCGCGGTAGATCTCGATAGTTTTCTTGGTGGTATCGCAGATGACGTAGCAGTTGTGGCACCAGGCCAGATGTTCTTCCAACTCCGCCCTTGTGCGCGTGTCGAGGGCGTCATCCAGGTAATCGGTCAGCTCTTTCAGGAATTCAGAGCAAGTCACTGTTTCCCATCTCCAGCTTGGCGCTTCTTAAAGTAACGGTTCAACCGTTCCCGCAGCTGCAGGCGTGCGCGCAGCAGCCGCGATTTTACCGCCGGTACACTTAATTCTAAAGCCTGTGCCGTTTCCTCCGTGGAAAGACCCTCCACGTCGCGCAGCACAAAAACCGTGCGGAAGCTGGGCGGCAGACCCTGAATGGTCTTGCCCAAAATGTCCCGCAACTCCGACTGGTTGTAGAGCTGCTCGGGATTGGGGCTCCAGTCCGCCACCTCGCGGGGCATGGAGTCCTCTTCCGTCTGCACTTCCTGGTCCAGCGAAACCATGCGCTCGGGGCGGCGGCGGCGCAACTTCATCAGCGCCTCATTCACCGCGATCCGCACCAGCCAGGTGTAAAACTTGCTCTGTCCCTGAAACTGCTCCAGGTTCTCGTAAGCCTTCAGGAACGCGTCCTGGACCACGTCTTCCGCGTCTTCGCGATTCTGCGTAATATGCAGCGCGATGCGAAACACGTTGCGGTCGTAGCGCTTGACCAGCTCGCCAAAAGCGCTCACATCGCCCTTTTTGGCGGCCTGAACCAGGCTCAGCTCATCGCTGACCGGCTCATTCACTTTGGTTTGGATGGTTCCCATGATGATTCGATTCAACTTTTCTCGGTTGCCAGGAAACCCGGCCCTCATTCTACCTGTTTTTGCTTCCATCCGCAGACCAGGGTGGAGCCTCGAATTAGACGCCTTTGGCCGCTTTCGGTTGGCAGTAAATCCCTGGCGGGGAGGGGACCCCGGGCGGCACAGCCTGAAGGTAACTTGCCGCCTGCCGGCAAATACGGTATGAAACACGTAGTTTTCCCTGCGAATTCGGGGAAAAGGTCCGTCTGACAAAGGCTTAGCGAGCAAAATGGCCGACAATAACTGGATCCAGGAAATGGTGGGGCGGGTGGTCTCGCAGGTGCTGGAGAGCCAATTTCCCACCCTGCGTGACGAATTGGTGAGGCGGGTACTGGAGGAACTCCAGCCCGGTCTGGGGCTTGGCGATTCCAGCCCCAAGCAGCTGCTGCACGCCATCTCGGCGGTGCGCCAGGCCAACGGACAGAAGGAGATTCTGAGCGCCCTCCTCGATGGCGCCAGCCAGTTCAGCAGCCGGGCGGCTCTATTCGTGGTTCGGGGCGGTACGGTGACGGGGTGGCAGGGTCGCGGTTTCGCGGACAACGACGAAGTCAGGAATTTCTCCCTGGATGCTTCCAGTGGCCTGGGAGCTCGGGTGCTGGAGCAGAAAGCGCCGGTCCGGGGAACCGCGGAAGATATGGATGTGAACTTCACCAGCAGCTTTTCCGCTCCCCAGGATAATCGCGTCTTGCTGCTGCCGCTGTTGCTGAAGGAGAAACTGGCGGCGGTGCTTTACGCGGATGCGGGTACGGAAAGCGGTGGCCAACTGGATGATGCCGCCCTGGAGATGCTGGTGCTCTCCAGCGGGCTGTGGCTGGAAATCGTAGCCTTGCGCCGGGCCACGGGCGCCGAACCAGCGGCCGCTCCCGTGGAAAAGAGTGAAGCGCCGGTTATGGAAAGCCTGCCCGCGGCTGCCCCGGTCATGGCGGCAGTAGCCGAGCCAGTGGCAGAGACTCAGGCCGAAGCGGTAGCTGAACCCGAAGCGGAACCAGCGCCCATGGCCATGGCGGTTGCGGCCGGAGCCGGCAGCGCTCTCTCCGCCCCGGTTCCAACCGCGGCCGGTGGAAATGACGATGCTGTGCACCGCAAGGCGCAGCGCTTTGCCAAGCTGCTGGTGGATGAAATCAAGCTCTACAACAAGGCCAAGGTCCAGGAAGGGCAAGCCAACCGCGACCTTTACGATCGCCTGAAAGAGGACATAGAAAAGAGTCGCGCCGCTTACGAGAAGCGTTACGGCAGCACGGTGGCCGGTTCAGCCAGGTATTTCGATCAGGAGATCATCCAGAACCTGGCTAACAACGATCGTTCTCTTCTGGGCGAAGGTTTCTCGCGCTAAACTACAAGCAAGTGAATACCCGGGTCCCGGCATTGGCAGTTGTATTTATTCTGCTGGGCAGTTCCTTGTCCCCGTCGAGTGCAGCCGAGTACCAGCCGCAATCCTCTACCAGGCAAACCAGCAACACATCAGCCAAGAAGAAGAAATCATCCGCCCGGCTCAAGGCCAAAAAGAAAAAAAAGCGGAGGAAGATTTCCCGGCGAGTGCGGCGGGTAACGCGCGCGTTTGTGGCTTCCAGCGACCTGAAGCCCATGGCCCGCCAACTGCTTCAGGACCGCACACCCGCCGCTTACGCCGGGGTACAGGCTTATGCCCGCCGCCATGCCGGCACCGACGAGGCTGCGCTGGCCTGGCTGGCCATCGGTTACGCCCACCTTCTCGAGCATGACTACGCCAAGGCCGTCCCCGCGCTTAAGCGGGCGCAGCCGCGGGCGGGCGAACTGGCTGACTACGTGGATTATTTCCTGGCCATGGCTTATGGAGCCCAGGGCGATTCCGCGGACGTAGTCAAGGCTCTGGGCAAATTTGAAAGCAACTATCCCGATTCGCTTTTCGCCGTGGATGCGGCGGTTATTTATGCCAACGCGCTGGTGGCACAGAACCAGCCGCAAAAGGCGATCACGGTGCTCCAGCCACACCGCCAGCCGGTACGCTCCGACGTGGAACTGGCTCTGGGGCGGGCCTATATTGCCGCCGGGCAGACGGAGCCGGGGGCGGAGATCCTCCACCGCCTGTACTACGCCATGCCGCTGGCGCCGGAAGCGGACGCCGCCAACAGCGATCTGAGCAGGCTGCCTCCAGCTTCTGTTCCCATCCCCACTTTTGACGAACGCAAGATGCGCGCCAATGACCTGCTGATGGCGCGGCACTATGACGACGCGGTGCGGGAATACCAGGCGCTGCTGCCGGCCGCGCCCGCCGATCAGCGCCCCGCCATCCAGCTTGACCTCGGCATAGCGCTGCACCATGACGGCAAGGACCAGGATGCGAAAAACCTGCTCCAGTCCATTCCAGGGGCGAGCGCGGATGTGAACGCGGAGCGGGTCTTCGAATTGATGGAAATTGCCCGCGGTGACAGCGATGAGGATCAGATCGAGAAGCTGGCGGCCGAATTGCGCCAGGAAGCCCCAAACAGCGTGTGGTTTGACCGCGGTCTGCTGCTGGCCGGCAACGCCTGCCTGCTTAAGCGCGATTACGACAAAGCCATAGACTTCTACCGCGAACTGGACCAACGCTTTCCGGACAGTCCGCGGGCCCATTACGCCCACTGGAAGGCCACGTGGCTGAGCCTGCGCCAGAACCGCACCGACGAAGCCAGAAAGCAGATGGAAGAGCAGATCGCGCGCTATCCCGGCTCGCCTGAAGTTCCGGCGGCGCTTTACTGGCGCGCCCGCATGGCGGAACAGGACCACGACCTGGGCAAGGCGCGCGCTTACTACCAGAAGCTGACCGACCGCTTCTCCAGCTACTATTACGCCGGGTTGGCGCGGCAGCGCATGCAACAAATCGGCACAAGCGGCGATCCCGCCCCCGATCCGCTGCTGGAAAAGATTCCCCCGGCCACGCTGCCGCCCAGCCTGGGCGCGGAGGAGGAGGAAGCGCCGGATGATGTGCGCATTGAAAAGGCCCTGCTGCTGCAGAACGGCGGCTTCGTAACCTTCGCGGTGCGCGAACTGCAGGCCGCGGCGGCGCCCCAGGGGCCGGCCACCTGGGCGACCAATAAGATTGTTGACCTCTATCAGGACGCGGGCCAGTACAACCTGGCCATCGAAATGGTCAAACACATCGCGCCCGACTATTTCTCCTATGACCTGTCGGCCATGCCGCGCTCCTACTGGCAGGCGCTGTTTCCCCGTCCCTACTGGACGGAGCTGAAGAAGGAGGCTCTGCAAAACCGCCTCGACCCCTTCCTGGTGGCGGCGCTGATTCGCCAGGAGTCAGAATTCAATGCCGGCGCCGTTTCCCATGCCAACGCCTGGGGTCTGATGCAGCTGCTGCCCAATGTGGGACGAACTCTCGCCCGCCAGCAGCATGTCCGGCGTTTCTCTACCAGCCTGCTGCTGGTGCCCAACATGAACCTGCGGCTGGGCACCCGCTATTTCCGCGAGCTGCTGGATAAATACAACGGCAACGTGGAATACGCCCTGGCGGCTTATAACGCCGGCAGCGACCGGGTGCAGGACTGGGTTTCCAACGGCAACTTCAAGGACTCGCCGGAATTTGTAGAGTCCATCCCCTTCACCGAAACCCGCGAGTACGTGCAGGCCATCGTGCGCAATGCAGTCGTGTACCGGCAACTGTATGGAATGCCGTAACTGGGAATTCGTGACCGCATTACAGCCGGTACGTGACCGGGCGCGGATGTGAACAGCTGACTGTCCCGCAACTCTGGCTTGCCGAATTGCACCCCACCGATCTCGCCGGGGCCACTTGCTGCCCAACGTTCCAGAGCGCAATCTTGCGGCCTTCGCAGGCGGCAGATGATAATCGTGCCCCATGGGCCCAGCCTACCGTATTGTCACCCCGCGTCTCGTGATCCGCAGTTGGCAGCCGGAAGATGCGGTCAAGCTCAAGCAAGCCATTGACAGCAGCGTGGAGCACCTGCGTCCCTGGCTGCCCTGGGCGCAGAACGAACCCGAGCCCCTGGAACGCAAGCATGAGCGCATCCGGCGCTGGCGGGGCGACTTCGACTTGGGACTGGATTTCATCTACGGCGTTTTCGATCGCGCTGAAGAACGCGTGCTAGCCGGCACCGGACTGCATAACCGGGTGGGCCCCGATGCCCGCGAGATCGGCTACTGGGTACGCGCCGACAGCAGCGGCCAGGGCATCGCCACGGAGTTTTCCGCCGCGCTGACCCGCGTGGCCTTCGAG
>DATGGJ010000172.1:0-3940 GCA_035308585.1 Terriglobales bacterium | reverse complement strand
TATTCTTCTGGCTCGCGCCATTGCTGGTCCTTTGTTGGGGGTGTTCGTCCCCCAGAGATTCTCCGTTTTCGGAGCGAAACTGAGAAAAGATGATCTGATCACCCTGGGAGAGCTCATGCGGACAGGAAAGGTCAAACCCGTAATTGACCGAAGCTATCCGCTGAGTGAAGTGCCGGAGGCAATCCGCTATATCGAGGAGGGGCACGCTCGAGGAAAAGTTGTGATAGCTGTCTCATGAACCTGTTTCGCAAGGGCACGGCTTGCCCCAGCGGGGCGAAAGAACGCTTTGTATCAGCTAGCCGAAGGTCACCCGCAAAGCTAACCTGGGCTGAATGCTGAGTACTGAATTCTGCGTTAGTCCCCTACCTGCTGCTCGTGCTGCGTCAGCATTGGCTCCTGCAGGGCACGCTGGGCAAAGCTTCTGCGCGTCCCCCGCCCCAGGTAATTCTGCAGGGAATCCATGTAGGTATAAAACACCGGCGTCAGATACAGGGTCACAATCTGGGCAAACACCAGCCCGCCCACCACCGAGAGGCCCAGCGGCCGTCGCGCGTCCGCACCCGCTCCCATGCCCAGTGCGATCGGCAACGTGCCCATAATCGCCGCCATGGTAGTCATCATGATGGGGCGGAAGCGGATCAGGCAGCCCTGGTAAACCGCATCGGCCGGCGTGCGCCCGCCTGTCCGTTCCAGTTCCAGGGCAAAATCCACCACCATGATGGCATTCTTTTTCACGATGCCGATGAGCATGATGATGCCCACAAAGCCGAACAGGTCGAGCTGCATGTGGAAGGCCATCAGCGTCAGCAGAGCGCCAAACGCCGCCGCCGGCAATCCCGAAAGAATGGTCAGCGGGTGGATAAAGCTCTCATACAAAATTCCCAGCACGATGTAGATCACCAGGATGGCCATCCCCAGCAGCATGCCCAGCCCGCTCAGCGACTGCTGGAAGGCTTGCGCGCTGCCCTGGAAGCTGGTGGAGATGGTCAGGGGCAACGTGTTCGCCGCCAGCCGCGAAATCTCATTCACCGCGTCGCCAATGGCTACGCCCGGCTGCAGGTTGAAGGAGATGGTTACCGAGGGCAGCTGTCCCATGTGGTTCACCGTCAGCGGCCCCAGGTTCGTAACCAGCTTGGCTACGGTGCTCAGCGATACCAGCTGCCCGTTGGCGCACCGAATGTACAGGTACGAGAGCATCTGCGGATCGCTCTGGTATTTGTCCTCCAGCTCCATGATCACCCAGTACTCATTGTTGGGCGCGTAGATAGTGGAGATCTGCCGCTGGCCGTAGGCGGTGTAGAGCGCGTCTTCGATCTGCTGTGGTGTTACTCCCAGCGCCGAAGCTTTGTCGCGGTCAATTTCCACGTTGGCTTGCGGGTTCTTGATCTGCAGGTCAGTGGTCACGTCCTGCAGCCCTGGCAGGGTCTTCATCCTGGTCGCCATCTGCTGGGCGTACTTGTAGAGCTCGTCGGTCTGCGGGCTCACCAGCGTGTACTGGTACAGGCTCTTGGTAAGCTGGCCGCCGATGCGGATGGATGGCGGGTTCTGCAGGAAAACGCGCACGCCGGTCACTGTATCCAGTTTTGGCTGCAGCTCCTGCATGATGTCCGCGATGCCCATGTGGTGCTCGAACAGCGGCCGGATCGCGTGCAGCGCCCAGCCCGCTACCGGCACCTTCCCGTAATCGCTATCCAGACGTTCGTAAAAGGCATTCTTCGTGTACGGCCGCTTGGACAGGTCCTTCAGGTGAATAAACATGCGCCCGATGTTCAGGCCGGAAGTGCCGTTGTCGCTCACGCTGGAAAAAAACTGCAGCGTGTTGGGGTCATCCCACACAATCTTGTTGAGCTGTTCCTGGTGCTGCTTCATGGCATCGAAGGAAATGCCCTGCAGGGCCTCGCTGAAGCCCACAATTTCGGCGATGTCCTCTTCCGGCAGGAAACCCTTGGGAATCACCCAGAACTGCCAGGCGGTGGCCGCGAGCAGCCCCAGGCCCACCACCATTACGGTCACGCGGTGGCGCATGGCCCACTGCAGGGTCACGTCATACCAGCGCAGGCTGCCGTCGAACACTCCTTCCAGCGCGTTGTAGGTGCGCCCGTGCCTTTCCCCCAAATGTGGCCGTAGGAAACGGCTGCACAGCATGGGCGTCAGGCTGAGCGACACCACCCCCGAAACCAGAATGGCGGAGATAATCACCACCGCAAACTCGTGCAGCAGCCGCCCCAGAATCCCGCCCATGAAGAACACAGGCAAAAACACCGCCGCCAGCGATATCGTCATGGAGACGATGGTGAAGCCGATCTCGCGCGACCCGCTCAGCGCCGCCTCGAACACGCCCTCGCCCTGCTCCATGTGGCGCACAATGTTTTCCAGCATCACGATGGCGTCGTCCACCACGAAGCCCACCGAGAGCGTCAGCGCCAGCAGCGACAGGTTGTCTTCCGTGTAGCCCAGCAGGTACATCACCGCAAAAGTCCCGATGATGGACATGGGCAGCGCCAGGCTGGGAATAATGGTCGCGGACAGATTGCGCAGGAACAGGAATATGACCAGCACCACCAGGATGATGGCCAGGAACAGGCTGAACTTTACGTCATTCACCGACTGCTGAATGGAAATGGACTTGTCATACTCCGTCGTCAGGTACATCGCCGGCGGCATGATGGCGCGAAACCGCGGCAGCAGTTTGTTGACGGCGTTGACGATCTCAATGGTGTTGGTGCCGGGCTGGCGCTGGACCGCCAGGATGATGCCGGGAACGGCATTGATCCAGTTGGCGATTTTGGTGTCCTGCACGCTGTCATACACCTGGCCGATTTCGTCCAGGCGCACCGGCGAGCCGTTCCGGTAGGCCACGATCAGCGGCTTGTAAAGCGCCGCCTTGGTCAGTTGTCCGTTGGCGTACACGGTGAACGCCTTGTGCGCGCCGTACATGGTTCCCGTGGGCAGGTTCACGTTGCTGTTCTGCACCGCCTGCGAGACTTCGTTGATGCCGATCTGCCGGCTGGCCAGCGCTTCCGGGTCCAGGTCAATGCGCACCGCATACTTCATCGAGCCATAGATCTGCACCTGGGCCACGCCCTTGACCATGGAGATCTGCTCGCCCAGCAGCGTCTCGGCATACTCATCCACCTGCGAAAGCGGCAGGGTGGGCGAAGTCAGGGCCAGGTAGAGAATGGGCTCGTCCGCCGGATTCACCTTCTTGTAGGTGGGCGGCGTGGGCATTCCCTGCGGCAATTGGTTGGAGGCCGCCGTAATCGCGGTTTGCACGTCCTGCGCCGCCGCATCAATGTTGCGCGTCAAGTCAAACTGCAGCGTGATCTGCGTGGTGCCCATGGCGCTGGTCGAGGTCATCGAATCCAGGCCGGCGATGGTGGTGAACTGCTTCTCCAGTGGCGTGGCTACCGCCGAGGCCATGGTGTCGGGACTCGCGCCCGGCAGGTTGGCCGAGACCGTGATGGTGGGGAAGTCAACGTTGGGCAGGTCGCTGACGGCCAGGTTGCGGTAGGCGACGAGGCCGAACAGCAGGATGGCCAGCATGATCAGGCTGGTCATTACCGGCCGTCGTATGAAATCCTCGGCAACGCTCATCGCTGTTCCTTAGCCGTCCTTAGAGGCTGTTCTTGATGCTGACTTTTACTCCCGGCACCAGCCGCACCTGCCCGTCGGTCACCACGGTCTGGCCGGGCTGAATGTCGTTGGCCGCCACCACCGATTCGCCGTTGATGGTGCGCAGCACCTTCACCGCGTGCGAATCCACCGTCATGTCCGGCTTTATCAGAAAAACGTAGTCGCCCTGTTGCCCCGTCAGCACCGCTTGCGCCGGCACTACCACCGCGTTTTCCTGCTGCGTCAGCCGCAGCACTACATTGACGAACTCGCCCGGCCACAGCCGCAGGCCGGCATTGGAAAACGTCGCCTTCAGCTTGATGTTGCC
>DATGGJ010000171.1:0-11076 GCA_035308585.1 Terriglobales bacterium | reverse complement strand
CGAAGATGTATTCCGTGGCCGGGGCCTCGGGGGCATCGGGAAGGGCCTGGCGCCGGCCCACGAAATAGTACTGGTAAACGTAGCCCCCCTGCCCGGTGTAGGTTTTCATCCGGCGAACGGTCATAGGCCCTCTTTTTGCCTGCACCCCGGTTTTTGCCGCTCACCAGCCGGCCAGCGGCCCGTCGAAACCAGCAGGGATATTGTCGCAAAAAAGGAGGAGATTATGGGGATAGGGACAGAGACCCAGCTCGAGCAGCGGTTGGAGCGTCTGGAGAAACAGGGCCGGCGGTGGCGAGCGGCCACGCTGGTGCTGGGGCTGGCCGTGGGCGTGCTTTTAACCGCGGGCTTCAGCGGGCAGAACCAGTTCGACCGAGGTTTCATTCTTCCCCCGCAGCGGCCGGAGGGCATTCGCGCCCGCGCCTTTCTGCTCACCGACAAGAGCGGCAAGGTGCAGGGGGAGTGGAGCGTTGAAGGCGGGCAGCCGGTGCTCAAGTTTTACGGCCCCAGCGGCAAGGTGCTGTGGCTGGCGCCGCCCAAGGCAGAACTGAAGCCGGCGCAAGCGAAGTAATTGAGGATTGCAGATTGATGATTGACGATTGAAAAGCGGCCCTCAGAATTCAACCTCAGCCATAAGAGTTGAGGATGATGATTGAAGAATGACGACTGAAACCGCCAAGGCATCCGTTCTTGATCGGCCAGCTTCAATCCACAGTCGGGATTGACTGAATGCTGAACGCTGAGTGCGGGCTTTTCAATCGTCAATCGAAAATCTGCAATCGTCAATTACGACAATCGTCATTCTTCACTCTTCAATCGTCAATTATTAATATCCCGGCGCGGCCTCGCGCAGGCGCCGGGCGGCGGTTTCCGAGCTGAGGGGGCTGAAGTACACCTCCTTGAAGGTGTAGGAGCGCGCCCGGCCGGCGACCACCGGCAAAATCTCGATGTGCCAGTGATAGTCCTCGTCAATGGTCTTCCAGTAACCCAGAACCTCGGAGCGGTGAGTGCTGTTGGGCGAGGTGTGCAGGACCAGGTGAAAGTCCTCGGTGATGGAGCGGATGCGGATGAGGGTGCGGCGCAGCAGGGCGGCCAGATCCAGCAGCACGCCCGAGCGGCTGAGGGCCAGGCGCTCGAACGATGATTCGTGGCTGCGGGGCAAAAGCCAGGTTTCATAGGGAACGCGCGGGGCGTAGGGGCACAGCGCGGTGTAATCGCCGCGGATTTCGACCACCCGCAGGCCCTGCCGCTCCTCCTGGGCCAGGATGTCGCAGAAGACGCAGCGCTCCTTCTGCACGAAGTAGTCACGCCCGGCGCGCAGTTCGTAGAGCACGCGGCGGGGCACGAAGGTGGTGGCGGTCAGTTGCGAGGTGGGGTGCTCGAACTCCTGCCCGGCCACGGCGCCGTAGTCCTTGAAAATGCTGACGTACTTGAAGCGCACGTCGCGCTTGAGGTCGTGGATGCGCTGGCCGGCGAGGAGCAGGAACTTTTCGATTTCGGCATCGCTGGCATTCCACAACTGGCGGTCGTGGCGGATGTTCTCCACCAGCACCTCGTGGGCGCCCACCGAGCGCATGCGGTCGTAGATGCCGTCGCCCCGGCGCTGGGGGTCGCCCTCGATGTGATACATGGGAGAGGGATGGACCACGGCGCGCGCCGACCAGGGGCCGCCGTCAATGCTGGCCATGGTCGAGACCACCTGGGGCGGCGTTGGGGCATCGGCACAGAAGCGGCAGAAGCTTTCCTCGCGGCGCAAGCTGTCGGGGCTGTCCCCGGTGATCACCCAGGAGCGCGTAATCGGGTCCTTGCGAAGTTCCATCAACTAAAGAAAACACCTTGAGGCGGCCCAGAGTCAATGGCCGGAGCTTTTTCACCGCCGAGACGCCGAGCGCGCGGAGAAAGCCTGATTTCCAATCCGCTCAGCACCCCGTATTACTCTCCTTGGGCAATCGGTCACTTCGCTGGCCTTCTAAAGGAGTATAGAGTTTCTCGGCGTCTCGGCGGTTGAATTTGGGTTTCTTTTTCCACAGACTTTAGTGCGGCGCCAAGGTAGGTCGCACCTGTTTCGAGGCACGGCGGCAGGCTATAATCCCGCCAGATTTTCCCCATGAATGTAAGCGAGCCCTCCACCCCGCTGATGCGGCAGTACGCCGCCATCAAGAAGGAGCACCCGCAGGCGCTGCTCTTTTTCCGCCTGGGCGATTTTTACGAGCTCTTCTTCGACGACGCCAAGTTGGCGGCCAAGGAACTGGAGATCACCCTGACCTCGCGCAACAAGGAAAAGGGCGTGGCCGTGCCCATGTGCGGCGTGCCCTACCACAGCGCCGACAACTACATCGCCCGCCTGATCCGCAAGGGCTTCAAGGTGGCCATCTGCGAGCAGATGGAGGACCCGCGGCTGGCCAAGCAACTGGTGCGGCGCGAGGTGACGCGGGTGGTCACGCCGGGCACGGCGGCGGATGCCGCGCTGGGCTCGGAGGAAAACAACTTTCTGGCGGCCGTGGTGCGCGCGGGCGAGGCCGCGGGCTTTGCCGCGCTCGACCTTTCCACCGGCGAGTTCCGCGCCACCGAATTCCGCGGCCCGGAGGCGGAGCGCCGGGTGGGGGAGGAACTGGCGCAACTGCGCCCGCGCGAAGTGCTTTACGCCTCCTCCCTGCCCCTGCTGGAAACGCCGGGACAGGCCCTGGGGGGCGAGGCCGGCTGGGCCCGGACTCCGCTTGAGGACTGGGTGTTCGCCGCCGACCACGCCATCCCTGTTTTGGAAAACCATTTTGGGGTGCTTTCACTCGAGGGCTTCGGCCTGGCGGGCAAGCCGGCGGCGGCCGCGGCCGCGGGGGCCATTCTCTATTACGTACGCTCTACCCAGCGGGGCACGCTCGAGCACGTGGACCGCATCGGCTTCTATGAGCGCCAGCAGGCGCTGGTGCTGGATGCGGTTACGGTGCGCAATCTGGAGCTGATCGAGCCCCTGTTTGCGGGCGCGGGCGAGGGAGTCACGCTGTTTCGCGCCATCGATGCCACGCTCACCCCCATGGGCAGGCGCCTGCTCCGGTCCTGGATGCTGCGGCCGGCGATGGATGCCGGGGAAATCAACGCCCGCCTGGACGCGGTTGAGGCCCAGGCGGGGAGCACGGTGGCGCGGGAGGAGCTGCGGAGGGCGCTGGACGGAATTCTGGATCTGGAACGCCTGCTCAGCCGGGTGACGCTGGAGACCGCCAACCCGCGCGACCTGCTGGCCCTGGCCGCCTCGCTGGCCAGAATTCCGGGGGTGAAGCGCGCGCTGGCGGGATTGGCCGCGGCCCGGCTCAAGCAGCTGGAGGCGGGGCTCGACGATCTCGCCGGCCTCAGGCAGCAGATTGAGGCGACGATCGTGCCCGAGCCCCCCCTGGGCTTCGCCGAGGGGGGAGTGATTGCGGCCGGAGTGGACGCGGGGCTCGACCAACTGCGCACCCTGAGCCGCTCCAGCAAGCAGTACCTGGCCCAGGTGGAGCAGCGGGAGCGCCAGCGGACGGGCATCGGCTCGCTCAAGGTCAAGTTCAATTCCGTCTTCGGCTACTACCTGGAGATTTCCAAAGCCAACCTGCATCTGGCGCCGGCGGACTACGAGCGCAAGCAGACGCTGGTCAACGCCGAGCGCTTCACCACCCCCGAGCTCAAAGAGTACGAGGCGCGGATTCTCGACGCCGAGGAGAAGGTGGTGGAGATCGAGCGGCGCATCTTCAGCGAATTGAGAACCGCGGTGGCCGGCGAGGCCCGCCGCATCCGGCAGACGGCGCTGGCCCTGGCCGAGGTGGACGTGCTCGCCTGCTTCGCCCAGGTGGCGGCGGTGCGCCACTACTCGCGGCCCCAGTTTGACGACTCCTCCGACATCGAAATCATCGAAGGCCGCCACCCCGTAATTGAGCAGCCGGAGCTGACCGGCAGCAGCGACCGTTTCGTGCCCAACGACCTTTACCTCAATTCCAGCAGCCACAGCATCCTGCTTCTGACCGGGCCCAACATGGGGGGCAAGTCCACCTACCTGCGGCAGGCGGCGCTGCTGGTCATCCTGGCGCAGATGGGCTCGTTCGTGCCCGCGCGCCGGGCGCGCCTGGGCCTGGTGGACCGGGTCTTCACCCGCATCGGGGCCAGCGACAACCTGGCCCGCGGGCGCTCCACCTTTATGGTGGAGATGACCGAGACCGCTGCCATCCTCAATACCGCCACCCCGCGCTCGCTCATCCTGCTCGACGAGGTGGGGCGCGGCACCGCCACCTATGACGGCCTGGCCATCGCCTGGGCGGCCATCGAGTACCTCGACGCCCGCACCCGCGCCAAGACCCTGTTTGCCACCCACTACCATGAGCTGACCGAACTGGCGGAGCGCCTCTCCGGGGTGAAGAACTACCATGTGTCGGTGAAGGAGACGGGCGGGGGGATCGTCTTTCTGCGCAAAGTGCAGCCGGGCGCGGCCGACCGCAGCTATGGCATCGAGGTGGCGAAGCTGGCGGGACTGCCGCCGGCGGTGGTGGAGCGGGCCCGTCAGGTGCTCGAGGAGCACGAAAGCGCCCAGCGCCGGTTGACGGCTGACCTGGAGGGGGAAGAGACAGCCTCGGTGCAGCTGACCATGTTTACTCCGCTTTCGGAAAAGATTGTGGAGCGGCTGCGGGGAGCGGATCTGGACCGGCTGACCCCGCTCGAAGCGCTGAATCTGCTGGCCGAGCTGAAAAAGCAGATAGGTAGTTAGTAGCTGGTAGCTGGTAGCTGGTAGTTGGTAGTTGGTAGCTGGTAGTTGGTAGAGTGCCGTCGATAGTAAGCTCTCAGCCAGCGGCTAGGAGCTAGTAGCTGACTAGCATCTCTTTACTTTCAGCATCATGCCTACAACCACCGCCGACATCCGCGCCCAGGCCGGGCAACTGCTGATCATGGGCTTCGCCGCGGCCGAGCCTGGGGCGCATCTCCGCGAACTCCTGCGGCGCCTGCAGCCGGGAGGAGTGGTGCTGTTCGCGCGCAATATTCAAGAGCCGCGCCAGACCTGGGAACTCTTGCGCGAGTGCCGCCGCCGGGTGCGCACGCCCTTGTTCCTTGGCGTGGACATGGAAGGGGGCACGGTGGACCGCTTTCGCAACCTGCTGGGGCCGGCGCCCTCGGCCGCCGCCGTCTTTTCGAGCGGCGACCGCAGGCTCTTCCGCAAGCACGGCCGGGTAATTGGGGAGGCGGTGCGCGGCCTGGGCTTCAACCTGGACTTTGCTCCCGTGCTCGACCTGGCACGCCAGGCCTCGCGCTCCGCCCTGGGCAGCCGCGCCGTTTCGCCAGATGCGACCGAGGTGGCCGCCTACGCTCGCGAGTTTCTCGCCGGCCTCAAGCAGACGGGTGTTCTGGGCTGCGGCAAGCACTTTCCCGGCCTGGGAGAGGGGCGCCTCGACAGCCATCACCACCTGCCGGTAATCGAAAAACCCTGGAAGAAATTGTGGGCCGAGGACCTGGCGCCCTACCGCGCGCTGCGCTCCCGGCTGCCCATGATTATGGTCGGCCACGCCGCCTACCCGGCGGTGACCGGGGAACGCATCCCGGCCTCGCTGTCCCCAAAATGGATCACCGAGGTGCTGCGCGGCAAAATCGGCTACCGCGGCCTGGTTCTCTCCGACGATCTCGACATGGGCGGCGTTCTGTCCGCAGCCCCCATCGAGCAGGCGGCGGTCGAGACCCTGCGCGCCGGGGCCGACATGTACCTGGTGTGCCAGAAGGAAGAAAACGTCGCGCGCGCCTATGAAGCTGTGGTCCGGGAAGCGGAGCGCGACCGCAAATTCGCCCGGCGGATAGCCGCTGCCAGCCGCCGCGTACTCGCTTTTAAGAGAAGAACTCCCCATCTGAAGCGGCCGGCGCCTCCGCCGGAGAAGAAATTGGCCGAGCGACTGGCGCGCGAGCTCTGGGAATTGGGCGAGCAGGTGCGGGTGGAGGCCTTCGCCGCCGGGGAACAGGCGTGATTGTCGCCGGGATCATGAGCGGCACCTCCGCCGACGGCATCAACGTGGCCCTGGCCGAACTCACCGGCTCGCGCCCCAAACTGAAGCTTCTGGGCCATCTGGAATTTCCCTTCCCGCCGGCAGTGCGGCGGGCCATTCTCGCGGCCATGAACGCGCAGCAGGCGCGGGTGGCCGATCTCGCCCGGCTGAATTTCCTCCTGGGACATCTCTATGCCGGGGCGCTGCTGGCGGCGGCGCGCAAATTCAAAGTGCACGTTGAACTCATCGGCTGTCACGGGCAGACCCTCTATCACCAGGGCGAGCCCCAGCCGTTCTTGGGCCGCAAGCTGGCGGTGACCTGGCAGACGGGCGAGGCGGCGGTGATGGCGGCGCGCCTGGGCGCGCCCGTGGTCTCCGACTTCCGCCCCGCCGACATGGCTGCCGGCGGCAAGGGGGCGCCGCTGGTGCCCTTCCTCGACTACCTGCTTTACCGCGACCGGCGCCGTGGCCGCATCGTGCAGAACATCGGCGGCATCGCCAACCTCACGGCCGTCCCCCCAGCGGCCTCACCCCGACAGGTGGTGGCCTTCGATACCGGCCCCGGCAACATGGTCATAGACGCGGTCACGGAGCGCCTCTTCGGCCGCCCCTTCGACCGCGACGGGCGCATCGCCGCCCGCGGCCGCACGCTCGAGGAAGTGCTGGATGAAATCCTACGCCAGCCGTTTTTCCGCCGCCCTCCGCCCAAGACGGCGGGGCGGGAGGAATTCGGAGGTGCGTTCGTGGTCGAATTTCTCCGCCGCTGCGGGCGTGCCCGCAAAGACGACGTGGTAGCCACGGCCACGGCGCTCACCGCGCGCTCCATCGCCGGCGCCATTGCCCGCTTTCTTCCCGGAACATATGCCGAGCTGATCGTCTCCGGAGGCGGGGCCGAGAATCCCACGCTGCTGCGCATGCTGGGCGAGGCGGTTGGGCGGTTGGGACTGCGGATTCGCCGCTCCGACGAGTTCGGGCTGCCGGGGACGGCCAAGGAGGCCGTCGCCTTCGCCCTGCTGGCCTACCAGACCTGGCATCGCCGGCCGGGCAACATCCCTTCCGCTACCGGGGCCTCGCGGCCTGCTATTCTGGGGAAAATCTCCTATCCATAATGAAAACGCTGGGAATTGTTAGCGCTCGCCTTCTGCCGGCGGGACGCCGCCAGAACAGCCGGAGGGACGCCGGCGTTACTACGCCCGGGTCGCGATGGCTCAGGCTGACATGGAACGTAGCGGTGCTGGCCTTACTGATGCTCGCCACCTCCTGCGCCCAGCGGCCCGATCCCAACACCCTGGTCATGATCATCGAGAGCAGCCCCACCAACCTTGACCCGCGGGTGGGCATTGACGCGCAATCGGAACGCATTGACAGCCTGATCTTCGATTCTCTGGTCCGCCGCGATGAGCACTTCGAGCTGCGCCCCTGGCTGGCCGAGAGCTGGGAGACGCCCAATCCCACCACCTACATTTTCCACCTGCGGAAGGGAGTGCGCTTCCACGACGGGCGGCCCTTGACCGCGCGCGACGTGAAGTGGACCTTCGATTCCATTCTCAGCCGCCAACTGCTTACTACCAAGACCACGGTTTACCAGTACATTGACCGCATTGACGCGCCCGACGATTTCACCGTCGTCTTCCACCTCAAGCAGCCGCAGGCCACGCTCCTGTGGAACCTCTCCGACGGCGCCATCGGCGTGGTGCCCTACGGCAGCGGCCCCGAACTGGCGCAGCATCCTGTCGGCTCCGGCCCCTTCCAGTTTGTTTCCGCGCAGCAGGACAAGGAGGTGGTGATTGCGCGCAACGGCCGCTACTGGGGCTCGAAGCCGCAGCTCGAGCGAGTGCGCTTCGTGGTGGTGCCGGATGCCACCACGCGTGCCCTGGAGCTGCGCAAGGGCAGCGCCGATATCGCCATCAACGCCGTCACTCCCGACACGGTGGTGGCGCTGAGAAAAGACCCGCAGCTGGAAATCCAGACCGCCGACGGCACCATCTACGCCTACCTGGCGCTGAACCTGCGCGATCCCATCCTCAAGGATGTGCGGGTGCGGCGCGCCCTGGCCTGCGCCATCGATCGCGGGCCCATGATCCGGTATTTGTGGCGCGACATGGCCCGCCCCGCGGCCAGCATCCTGCCGGTGCAGAGCTGGGCTTATGACGCCGATGTGCCGCGCTATGGCTACGATCCCGCCCGCGCCCGCCGGTTGCTGGACGAAGCCGGCTACCCGGCGGTGAACGGCGTGCGCTTTCATCTGACCATGAAAACTTCCACCGAGGAGAGCACGCGGCTGATGGCGGCGGTGCTGCAGCAACAGCTGCGGGCGGTGGGCATTGCGCTCGACATCCGCACCTTCGAATTTGCCACCTTCTTCTCCGACGTGACCAAGGGAGCCTTCCAGCTCTATTCCCTGCGCTGGATCGGCGGCAACGAGGACCCCGACATCTTCGAACACATTTTTTACTGCAGTAACACTCCCCCTCAAGGGGCCAACCGCAGCTACTACTGCAATCCCCAGGTGGACCGGCTGATTGACCAGGGACGCCAGGAACTGGCGGAGCCCAGGCGCAAAGCGGAGTACGCGCAGATCCAGCGCCTGGTAGCCGGCGATTTGCCTTACATCAATCTGTGGTATCTGGACAACGTGCTGGTGCACTCGCGGCGGGTGAAGAACCTGGAGCTGAATCCTTCCGGCAATTACGATTTTCTGCGCGCGGCGGAGCTGGCGCGGTAGTTCACGGCGATCTGCGCTGGCCCGCACAGGAGCGGGCGCCCGTGCCCCCATGTCCGAGGCTGCTCCGGGCCCCGTGATACCATCAAAATTTGAGCATCTAAGACCGGATTTACCGTGCGCATTCTCTTCATTGGCGACATTTTCGGCAGGCCGGGGCGCAACGTGGTGCGCGAGCAACTGGAGGCTCTGGTCGAAGAGCACCGGGTGCACTTGGTAATCGCCAACGGCGAGAACGTGGCCGGCGGTTTCGGCATCACTCCGGCGCTGGCCGAGGAACTACTGGAATTGGGAATTGACGTGGTCACCACCGGCAACCACATCTGGGACAAGCGCGAGATCATGGAGTACTTCGAAACCGCCAACGGCACCGGTCCGGCACGCCGGGTGCTGCGTCCCGCCAACTTTCCCGCCAGCCTCCCCGGAACCGGAGTATATGAAGGCCGCACCCGTGAAGGCGTGGCTTACGCCGTGATTAATCTGCAGGGCCGCGTCTTCATGACGCCGAACGACGACCCCTTCCGCCTGGCCGACCAGATCCTGCAGAAGATCCAGGCCAAGGTGGTGCTGGTGGATTTTCACGCCGAGGCCACCTCGGAAAAAATCGCCCTGGGCTGGTACCTGGATGGCCGGGTTACGGCCGTGATCGGCACCCACACCCATGTGCCCACAGCCGACGAGCGCATCCTGCCGCAGGGCACCGCCTATCTAACCGACGTGGGCATGACCGGGCCGTATGACAGCGTGATCGGGGTGCAGAAGGAGCAGATCATCACCCGCTTTTTGAAAAACCTGCCCATGCGCTTCGAGGCGGCTACGGGCAACGTGAAACTGTGCGCCGCGCTGATTGATTGTGACGACACCAGCGGCCGCGCCACCGCCATCGAGCGCCTCATGGTGGAACAGGTCGGCGCCGGCAAATAGCGGGTTTGCGCACACCGGTTGAACCCAGAGATCGTGAAGTCTTTCCCTCTCCAAGCCGCGCCCCTGCTGCCGCCGGCGGACGCCTACCTCTTCGACATTGACGGCACCCTGCTCAATTCGCGCGATGGCGTGCACTACAACGCGTTTCACGCCGCCGTGCGCGAGGTATACGGCATTGATTCCAGAATTGACGGCGTACCCGTGCACGGCAACACCGACCTGGGCATTCTGCGGGCGGTGGCGCGGCGGGCCGGGCTTTCGGACGGGGAGTTCGAGAGCAAATTGCCCGCGGCTATCGAATGCATGTGCGCGGAAGCAAGCCGCAACGCCGCCGGCATGGCCCCCCAGCTTTGCCCTTCCATCCGTCAACTGCTTACGGCTCTGCGTGAGGCCGACAAATTGCTGGGAGTGGTCTCCGGCAACCTCGAGCCCATCGGCTGGCTGAAGCTCGAGGCTGCCGGGGTGAAGGATTTTTTTGCCTTTGGTTCGTTCAGCGGCCGGCGGGAGCTGCGCCGCGAGATTTTCGCCCACGGCATGGAAGAAGTCCGGCGGCGGCGGGGCGCCGGCGCCCGGGCCTGTTTCGTGGGCGATACCCCGGCTGATATCGAGGCCGCACGCCTGGTGGGCAGCCCCATCCTGGCGGTGGCGACCGGAATCTTCACCCGCGCCGATCTGCTGGCCCATGCGCCGGATGCCTGCGTGGGTTGTTGCAGCGATCTGCTGCCGGCAATTGACGATTGAAGATTTACGAGTGGCGGTTGCGCTTGATTCCCGAGTTTCTACGGAGCACGCGGCAAAACTCCGCTCTTCTCAAGGAGGAGACTTGAGCGTCGCCACGGTCAGCCACGCACGACTGACTACTCGCCTTTTTCAGGCTTAAGCAGGATCAGGGCCGGCACATTCTGCTGCCGCACCAGGTCGTTGTAATCCTTCACCTCACTGCCCACAATGCTCTTCCAGTTCGCCAGTTGCTCATCCACCTTTCTGCTGAGCATGTCGAAGACTTCGTAGGACTGCTGGGTGGGAGCGGAGGCGGCGCTGCTCACCACTCCGCCCAGAGCGGAGAGCTGATTGTTGAGGCGAATGGGGAAGTTGAGCACGTCCTGGCTGCTCTTGGCCTTGGTCTGGATAAGCGCCTCCTCGACCGTAGTCATCTTCTTGTCCAGCGCCTTGCCGGACTCGGCAATGGTCTTCTGCCGCGGATCGTCCTTCAGCCGCTGGTTGATGCCGTTAATCTGGCTGCGCAGGTCGCGAATCTGGTTGATGGTTTGGTCGGTGTCGCTGAGCTTGTCGCGAATTTTCATCAACAGGTCAAACTGCTTCTGCAGGTCCGCTTGAGTAACTTTGAGACGCGGATCGGGCTTGATTTCCAGGGGAGCGGTGTAGCTCTTGCCCAGCACCGTAAGCCGGAGCTGATAACTGCCCGGCACGGCCACGGGCCCGCGCGTG
>DATGGJ010000170.1:0-24839 GCA_035308585.1 Terriglobales bacterium | reverse complement strand
GAATTGCCCACCGGCGTTCCTGGAGCCATCCGGCTGTATGTGAATTTGCTCAGCGCGGGACATGAAAAATAGGTTTCAAAGTTGCAAGGTTCCAAAGTTCGGGGGCGAGCGGCAGGTAGAACGCGGGCGAGGGCGCCCGCGCCAAAAAAAGAATGCTCAGGGGCTGAGCGCTGATTGCTGAGTGCTGCATATGGGATGAAGCGAAGGTCACCGCTGATTCCCGTCTTCTGACAACTGACTCCTGACCCATGTCCGCCGCGCCCAGTCAATCCGAAAGAGAGCAAGGCGGTAACTTGGAACTCATTCGCGGCATCGGCTTGGGCAGCGCCACCACTCTGACCATGGAAACCATGATCGGGGTGGGGCCGTTCATCACCATTCCCCTGATCGTGAGCGCGGCGGGCGGGCCGCAGGCCATGCTGGGGTGGATCTTCGGCGCCATTCTGGCGCTTTGCGACGGCCTGATCTGGGCGGAACTGGGCGCCGCCATGCCCGGCTCCGGCGGTTCCTACCGGTACTTGAGCGAGATCTACGGGCCCAGGAGCCTGGGCAAGCTCATCTCCTTTCTGTTTGTCTGGCAGCTCTCCTTCAGCGCCCCGCTTTCCATCGCTTCCGGCTGCCTGGGATTTGAGCAGTACGCCAGCTACATCTGGCCCACGCTGGAACACAGTTACTTCAGCCGCGACCTGCGCTTGCCCATCCCATTACTGGGCGCGCTCGAGGGCCATGTGCTTATCACCTCCGGCACTTTCCTGGCCATGGGCATTTGCCTGTTCGGAGTGTTGCTGCTGTATCGGCGCATCACCAGCATTGCGAGGATTTCGAAATTTCTGTGGGCGGGAGTGATGGCCACCATCCTGTGGGTGATCATCGCCGGCCTGACGCACTTCAGCGCCGCTCGCGCCTTCAGCTTTCCTCCGGGAGCATTCCACCTCTCCCGCGGCTTCTTTCTCGGCCTGGGTGCCTCCATGCTGGTCGCGACTTATGATTACTGGGGCTATTACAACGTATGCTTCTTCGGGGGCGAGGTTAAGGACCCGGGAAGGACAATTCCGCGCGCCCTGCTGCTATCCATCGTGCTCGTGGCCGGTCTATATGTGCTCATGAATTTGAGCATTCTGGGCGTGATCCCCTGGCAGGAACTGGCGGCGGCGGCAAAAACGGACACGCGTTATTACGTCATATCCACGCTCATGCAGCGGGTGTACGGGTCCTGGGCGGGATATTTGGTTTCCGCCCTGATTATGTGGACGGCCTTCTCCTCCGTATTCTCCCTGTTGCTGGGGTACTCCCGGGTGCCTTATGCGGCCGCCCTCGACGGCAACTACTTCCGCGTGTTCGCGCGGGTTCATCCCCAGGGACGCTTTCCCTACGTTTCGCTGGTGGCGCTGGGCGTGGTGGCCGCGGCCTATTGTTTTCTGCGCCTGGCGGATGTGATTGCCGCCCTGGTGGTCATCCGCATCATGATCCAGTTTCTGGTGCAGGCGGTGGGGTTCATCGTGCTGCGCATCCGCCGCCCCGACATGCCCCGTCCTTTCCATATGTGGCTGTATCCGGCGCCGGCGCTGCTGGCCATTGCCGGGTTTATCTTCATTCTGGTGAACCGCCCGGACTTCCAGCGCCAGGTACGTTACGCGATGGTAATTCTCATCGCGGGAATTGTGATTTATCTTGTGCGGGCGGCACGGCGCCACGAATGGCCGTTTGGCAGCCGGGCCGGGCCGGTAGCTGAACAGGTCTCCGGCGAAAGCGGGTGAGAAGCGGGTTTCAAAAGTCGCAAGTTCAAAGTTTTATGGAAACAGCGGCTGAACTGAAGTCGTATTCGCAATGGCGCAGCGAGCTGCTGCGGACCTGAAGGTCTTCAGCTGGACGCGAGCGCAAAGCTGAACGTACTGAATGACAGAGGCTAATCCCATGCCGGTGCGGGCGGTGGAGGGGGCGCGCTCCTTATCCCCATGGGCGCCTTTCCGTGAACCCCTGTTCCGCGCGATGTGGATCGCGGCCGTCATCTCCTACGTCGGCACCTGGATGCAGAACCTGGGCAGCGCCTGGCTGATGACCTCACTGACCCGCTCGCCGATGATGATTGCGCTGGTGCAGGCGGCCTCCAGCCTGCCGGTTTTTCTGGTGGCGCTGCCGGCGGGGGCGTTAGCCGACCTGGTGGACCGCCGCCGGCTGTTGCTGGTAACCCAGAGTTGGATGGCAATCGCGGCCGCCGCCCTCGGCGCCATCACTATTCTGGGCGTGGTCACCCCCTGGACTCTGCTGCTCCTTACTTTCCTGCTGGGGCTGGGAGCGGTGATGAACGATCCGGCCTGGCAGGCGATCACGCCGGAGATTGTTTCGCCCCAGCAGCACGCCTCCGGGGTGGCGCTGAATTCGGCCGGCTTCAATGTGGCCCGCTCGGTCGGCCCCGCCCTGGGTGGAGCAGTGATTGCCGCGGCCGGTTCGGGCGTGGCTTTTCTGATTAACGCGGCATCATTCTTCGCGGTGATCTTCGTCCTCTATCAGTGGAAGCGGACCGCCGTGAACGGTAACGGAAACGAGCGCCTGCTGAGGGCCATGAAAATGGGCGTGGGCTATGTGTGGCACACGCCGGCGGTGCGCTCGGTGCTGGTAAGAACGCTGGCCTTCAGCGTCGCGGCCAGCGCGCTGCTGGCTTTGCTGCCGGTGATTGCGCGGCCGTTTGGCTCCATTGGCTTCGGCGTGCTCCTGGGCTGTTTTGGTTTGGGTGCGCTGGGGGGGGCGGCGATGCTGCCGCGCTTGCGCAGCCAGATGTCGGTGGACGCGGTGGTGGCGGTGGCCACGGTCGTATTCGCGCTGGCTACCGTGGCCGCCGGACGCGTACACTCATTTGCTCCACTGGCGGGCGTGCTCTTCCTCGGCGGACTGGGCTGGATCGCGATTCTGGCCTGCCTGAATGTGACCGCACAGACCATGTCACCGTCGTGGGTGCTGGCGCGCTCGCTTTCCATGTATGTGCTGGTGCTGCAGGGAGGACTGGCGGGCGGCAGCGCATTATTCGGGGCATTAGCCGACAGCCAGGGAGTGCCCAACGCGCTGCTTTATTCCGCTGTCGGCCTGCTGGCAGGACTGTTTACCATGCGCTGGCATCGCCTGCGCGCGCGCGAGGCGGACTTGGTGCGCTACGCGGATACTGGCATTACGCACGGGTGATGGTAGGGCCGGAGAAACCAGGGCGCAGGCACCACAAATTTTGGGCCTTGTTCAAAAATTCATCTGCATTCAGGAGAGAGCATGAAAACGAAATTCACTTTGGCGTTGCTGTTGTTCTGTTCTGCCGCAATGGCTTGGGCCCAGGCCAAACCCAAGGCGAAATCTGCCTCCCAACCCTCTACCCCCTCCCACGAACTGAACTATCTGTTGTCCGGCGTGGAGAAGGAATTCGTGAGCGCCGCTGAGGCCATGCCGGAAGACAAATACGACTTCGCGCCCACGAATGGCGAATTTAAAGGCGTGCGCAACTTTGCCCAGCAGGTAAAGCACGTGGCCGCGGTCAATTATCTGGTCTTTTCCGACATGCTGGGCGAAAAACCGCCCATGGACATCGGCGGCGAGAACGGCCCTGATTCCATCAAATCCAAGGCCGACATCATGAAATTCCTGCGCGACTCGTTCGCTCTCGGCCACCGCGCGTATGGCGACATCACTCCGCAGAACGAGGTTGCGCCCGTCAAGAATCCATTTGGCGGCAAGAACCCGTCCACCCGCCTGGGACTTGCCAGCTTGATCATAGGCCATTGCTTTGACCATTACGGGCAGATGGTGGAATACCTGCGCATTAATGGGATCGTTCCTCCGGCCAGCCGTCCACAGCAAAAGTAAGTGACAATCGCCTGACAGCCCCGTTTTGGCACGATTCGGGAACTCGGGGCAGCAGCTCGGAAAAGGGGTGACCAAAGTCGTAACCCTGCCGCTCAGAGTTCCCGTTAGTTTTCAATGGCTTACGCTAAATAATGCAAAAACCGTGCCACTAAACCCTGATTTAACCCTTTTCGTGCAATTCGGTTGGGGAATGGACCCCTTTCCTCCTAGCATCATGGTGCCTCTATCCGTGTGATTTCGGGTGAATTGAGCAGCCTTATAGCTGTTCTGCCCGGGGCAGAGGCGACACACAAATTTGCGCCGGGGTGCCTGTGGGGCGGAAAACGCTGGCCCGATTAAGCAGGTTTCACACCTGGTGGGAGCAAAAACACAATGCACAAGCCGGTTAAGTACCTGGAGAAGGCTCTCAGCATCACTGCAAACGGGGCGTGGTTGGTCTTTGAGAGACTGAACCGCATTCGTCCGAACCCCTCGTTTACCCCGAAGTGGTCCGATAAGCCGCTCCTCAAGTCCTACGAAAAATCGAAGCCGCCGCTGGGCTGGCCGCGCCAGACCGATTCGCTGTGCCCCAAATGCGTGCCGGAAATCCGCCAGCAGATTCTGGACGGCAAACTGCCACACGAGATCCTGCTCAACCAGAAGGTGGGCGAGATCAAGGCGCAGATTATCGAGCGTGACGGCAAGATCCTGATGGTGAAGGATTGCCCCAAGCACGGCCACTTTGAGGACGTGATGTCCATTGACGTGGACTTTTACCGCCACCTGGAGCAGACCTTCCCCGGGCGCGACATCCGCTCGCACAACGACGAACACCTGCACCACCACGGCACCAGCACGGTGAAGTACGGCCGTGGCGCGGTGCTGACCATTGACCTGACCAACCGCTGCAACATGATGTGCGACCCCTGCTTCATGGACGCCAACCAGGTGGGGTTCGTGCACGAGTTGACCTGGGAAGAGATCAAGACCCTGCTGGACAACGCCATATCGATTAAGCCGAAGCGGCAGATGTCGGTGCAGTTCTCGGGCGGCGAGCCTACGCTTTCGCCCTACTTCCTGGACGCGGTGGCTTACGCGCGCAAGGTGGGCTACAACAGCGTGCAGGCGGCAACCAACGGCATTGAGTTCGCCAAGAGCAAGGAATTCTGCCGCCAGGCGGCGGAGTCGGGCCTGCGCTACGCGTACCTGCAGTTTGACGGCGTGGGCAACGCCGCCAACTCCCACCGCAAGGTCGGCAACCTGTTCGACGTGAAGCTGAAGGCGATTGAAAACCTGCATGAAGCGGGGGTGGAGATCGTGCCCGTCACCACCATCGTGAACGGCATCAACAACGAGCAGGTGGGGCGCATCGTGCAGTTTGCCCTGGACAATCCCCGGATCATGTCGTTTTGCTCATTCCAGCCGGTTTCCTTTACCGGACGCGACGAGGCCATTACCGATGAACGCCGGCAGGCGCAGCGCTACACCCTGTCGCACCTGGCGCACGACGTCAAGAAGCAGACGGGTTTGGGCGAACCGGCGCGCGACTGGTTCCCGTTGTCGTTTGTCAGCACCTTCTCCGATTGGGCCGACCTGGTGCACGGGCCGGATGCCACTTGGGGGCAGGTAAGCTGCGGCTGCCATCCCAATTGCGGTGTGGGCATGGCTATCCTGATAGATAAGCACACCAAGGATGCCGCCCCCGTCACCGCCTTCCTGAACGCCGACCGCCTGGCTAAGGACGTGGCCAAGATTAACGACGCCGCGCGGGGCAAGTTCCTGTCGTCGCTGGGCATGGCGCTGTCGGTGATGCGCAACTACGATTCCTTCAAGACCACGCCCCACTTTACCCTCTTCGCCCTGCTGAAGAAGTTCGATAAAAGTTTCGGCGTGAGCAAGAAGGCGCAAAGCGGCGGTTATGGCAAGGTCAGCGGTGACCGCACCCTGGAAGATATCCAGAAGCGCCGCCAGGACCGCTGGAACATCCTGTTCATCGCCGGCATGTGGTTCCAGGACCTGTACAACTACGACTTCCGGCGCACCGAGCAGTGCATCATTCCTTATGCCACCCAGGAAGGCGAGATTTCCTTCTGCGCCTACAATACAGGCATCGGCTGGCGCAACATCGTGGAAAAGATGCACATGACGGCCACGCTCACCAAGTGGTACGACGAGCACGGGCGGCATGAGATCTTCGCCGGCGGCAAGAAGGTGAGCCTGGACGGCGTGGAGCTCAAGGCGCTGACGCTGAAAGACGAAATCGTCACCACCGAAGAGCAGAAGGACCTGGACACGCTGGGCATCGCCAAGAACGCGCGCGAGGAGAAGATCCGCGCCCGCAACGAGAAGATGAAGAACGATGGCGCCTACAACGAGAAGATGGCCCGGCTTTACCGCGAGGTCATCCTGAAAGAGGGCCCGGCCGCCAGCAAGGACGGCTTCATTCCGCTGGATGCGCTGCAATCCAAGGGCAAGAAGAGCGAGGAAGTCGCCGAGGAAGTGCTCGGAGACTAACAATCGGGTTGGGTAGCTAAGGCCGCCGGCTCAATCCGGCGGCCTTTTTGTCCTCCCCCAGTATCTGTGGCGCGGGCGCCTTCGCCCGCGTAAATGCACTGGCCCAGCACCAGGCTCGGGTTCTGTGCAACCGGCTGGACGCAGGGTCTTGCCCTCAGTTTATCTCCCGGATATTGTGGGCTGCCCGCGGGCGGGGCGCCCGCGTCTCAAATCTGCGGTTTCGCCGCTACTCTCTTGAGACCTGGGGCGCGGCCCTTAGTTGCATCCCCGGGGGCTGAGCAGGATAATGAGGCGCCCGCCGTACGACATTGATTACAATAAGGGTTTAGCCTGAACGAGTCCTGGAGCTCTGAGGAGACCTGTTTTGCAGGAAGCGAGCCAAAGAGGAGGCACGCCCATCTTCTGGCGCGTGGAAGGCAGCCTGCTCAATCTGAGCACGGTGCGCCCGGTGGCCTTCTTTGCCTGGAACGCGCAGAGCTTCGCTGAACGGTGGGTGCGTCGCAGCGCCATCTTCCTGCAAGCCTTACTTCGTCCCCTGCTCTATGCCAGCCATCGGGTGTTTGCCACGCGAGTGGTGCATGCCGTTCTGCGCGACATCAGCCGCGACCGGCTGGACCTGCTGGGAGAAGAGTACTTCCAGTACAACCTGCAGCCCCGGTTGAAGCCGGCGGGAGTGGAGAAATTGCGCGAGGCGCTGGCCGGGGGACAACGTGTGGTCCTGGTCAGCCAGGGGCTGGACCATATCATGCGGCCGCTGGCCCGCTACCTGGGGATCGAGGAACTGATCTGCAACCGGCTGGAGTTCCGCGATGGCTATGCCACCGGGCGCTTGCTGGATCCGGTGATCCGGCCGCGAGGCGCCCTGGCGCTGATTACCGGGGGCGGCCCGGAGGGCAGCCGCGAGCTGCGAGAGCTGAGCCGGGAACTTAATTGCCCCGCAAGCGTGCTGGAAGCGGCGATCACCGCGACGCGGCGCGAAGTGAAGGCGCCGGAGCGTCCGCGGGTGCGCTTCGGTTCCCTGCCTGCACCGCAACGGCTGTCGGTGCGGGAGGCGCTGGCGGGCAAGCAGCTCATGCTGGTGGGAGTGACCGGCTTTATTGGCAAGGTATGGCTGGCGCACATCCTGCAGGACCTGCCGGAAATTGGCCGCATCTACCTTCTGGTTCGCAGCCAGAAATCAGCTTCGGGGGGGCAGCGGTTCAAGAAGCTGATCGAGGAATCGCCGGTGTTCGACCAGCTGCAGGAGCAGCTGGGAACGCAATTCGCGGGCTATCTCAATGGCCGGGTCGAAGTGCTGGAGGGCGATGCCAGCCAGCCCGGGCTGGGGCTGGATGCGCAGACCAAAGCCCGCCTGCAGGGTTCGCTGGACCTGGTGATTAACAGCTCGGGGCTGACGGATTTCAATCCCGATTTGCGAGACGCGCTGGCGGGCAACGTGGACGCGGTCAGCAACGTGCTCGAGTTTGTGCGCGGCTCCGGGCACGCCGGGCTGTTGCACCTTTCCACCTGCTACGTGGCCGGCGCCCGCGACGGCCGCATTCCCGAGCGGCTGGCTCCCAACTACACACCCGTGGGCGATGTCAACTTCGATGCCGAACGCGAACTGGAGCACTTGCGTGGGGTGATAGCTGAGGCGGTGGCGCGATCGGAAAGTGCCGAGCTCGGGGCAGAACTGCGCTCTCAGTCCCTGGAAAAGAAAGCCAACGGCAGCGGGCTCTCGGCCGCAGCCCTGGAAAACCAGGTACGCAAGAACCGTATCCGCTGGCTACGGAGCACGCTCACCGAGGCGGGGACGCGCCGAGCCCAGGAGCTGGGCTGGCCCAACACCTACACCTTCACCAAGAGCCTGGCGGAATCGCTGCTGCAGAAGCGCGGAGCCGAACTGGCTGTCGCCATTGTGCGGCCCTCAATCGTCGAAACCTCGTTATCCCGGCCATTTTTGGGCTGGAATGAGGGCATCAATACCTCGGCCTCGCTTTCCTATCTGCTGGGAACGTATTTCCGCCAGTTGCCCAGCAACGCCCGCAAAAACCTGGACATCGTGCCCGTGGACACGGTTTGCCGGGGCATGACCCTTATTGCGGCCGCCATCGTGCAACGCTGCCACCAGCCGGTGTACCAGTTGGCGACGTCGGTCAGCAATCCCTGCGACATGGGGCGGTCTATCGAGCTCACCTGTCTGGCGCATCGCAAGTTCTACCGCGCGCAAAATGGGCTGCACCACCAGCTGCGCATGCGCTTCGATACCATTCCCGTATCCAAAGAGCGCTATCAGCGGCTCTCGGCGCCGGCGCAGAAGGCGATGATCAAGTCGCTGCAGCGGTTGACCGCGCCCTTTCCCTTCCTGCAGCCGCCGCTGGTGCGCACCGAGCGGGGGCTGGAGCGGGTGGAAAAACTTATCGAACTTTTCGAGCCGTTTATCCTGCACAACGAGCAGGACTTCGAGGCGGAGCACGTGGAATGGCTCTCGCAGGCCCTCCCGGAAGATGAAAAGGAGGTGTTCGCCTACGACACGCGCTCGCTGGATTGGTGGGAGTACTGGATTAATGTGCACATCCCGGCGCTGCGCAAGTGGACCTATCCCCTGATAGAGGGCCGGCCAGTGGAGACCGGGGCTCGGCGCAGCTTCCAGGCGCCCGCCGGCCGCGGCGGTAAGGCGGGCCCCGGCTGCAGCCCGGCAGCGGGCGAGAGCATAAGCACAGGTACGAGCGGAGCAACGTGGCAATATTCCTGACCGGCTCAACCGGCTACATCGGCGCGCACGTGGCGGCCGGGTTGCTGGAAGGGCATGGCGACCACCTCAATTTGCTGGTACGCGCCCAAGATGAGCGCGAGGCGGAAGTGCGCCTGTGGCGCGCCCTCCAGCTGCACCTTAATTTTCCCCGTTTTCATCACCATCTGCAGTCGCGGATCACGATTTTTCGCGGCGACCTGACGGGCGAGCGCTTCGGACTGGACGAAGAGGACTACCGGCGGCTGACGGAATCCACCGACTCGGTGATTCATTGCGCGGCGTCCTTGAACCGCAAGTCAGAGAAAGCCTGCCTCAATGTGAACCTGCGGGGCACGCTGGAGGTGCTCAAACTGGCGGCGGCGGCGCGCGACCACCACGGCCTGCGGCGCTTCAGCCATGTGAGCACGGTGGCAGTGGCGGGCCAGCGCTGCAACGAGGTGGTGAAGGAAGACGAGGCCATTGATTGGGCGCGCTCCGATTACGATCCCTACGCGCGTACCAAAAAATTCTGCGAGCACATGATCCGGGAGCTCTTGCCCGACGTGCCGCGCACCATCTTCCGTCCCAGCATCGTGCTGGGCGACAGCCGCTACCCGCAGACCACGCAGTTCGACATGGTGCGGGCGTTCGTGTTTTTGGCGGGCTTACCGGTGCTGCCTTTCCGGCCCACAGACAGGATTGACATCGTCAATGTGGATTTTGTAGCCGATTCCATAGTCACCCTGCACCAGAAGCCGAAGCCGGACTATGAGACCTACCATCTTTCTTCGGGCGTGGGGTCGCAGACGTTTCGTGAGTTGACTACCACGCTTTCACGGGCGCAGGGCAAGCGGCCACCCATTTACATGCCTCGGCTGGAGCGGCCGTTCACGGGCGTGGTGGAGCGGCTTTCGCGGCGACGGGGAAACCTGGGCTTTGGAGCTTCACTGATGAAGGTGTTCCTGCCTTACCTGGTGTGGAATACGGTATTCGATAACACGCGGGTGGTGCGGGAGATGGGACGCCAGCCCGCGCCGTTTTCGCAGTACAGCTATCCGCTGCTGAAGTTCAGCCGCGACAACCACTTCAGCTATCGCTATCAGGACTGGCCGGCGCCGGCGGGAGGCACAGCGGCATGACCGACCTGATGCTGGAAGCCTGGGTGAGCGCCTCGATCGAATTCACCAAGCTCAAGTGGATGCTGGGCGAGGGCAAACCGTGGCAACCGGGAGAAAAACTCAAGCTGCTGTTCGCGGGATACAACGGCACACGCAATACCGGTTCCGATGTGCGGGTGGAAGAGATGATGCGGCAGGTACGGCGCATCCTGGGACCGGAGAATTTGAGCCTGAGCGTAATGACGCAGAATTTTGATTTCTCGCGCGGCTACTTCGGCGACGCGCGCCAGACTCATCTGCCGGATGTTTTTCCGCCCTACCTGCACCGCGAAGTGCCGCAGCACCACGGCGTGGTGGCGTGCGAAGGCTCCATGTTCAAGAGCAAGTTTGCCAACGCGCTGACCACGATGATGATCGGCTCGCTGGCGCTGGCTTCCGCGCAGAATAAGTTGTCCGTCGGCTACGGCGCGGAGGCTGGGCACATGGACCCGCTGGTGACCAAGATGTGCCGGCGTTACTGCCGCGATTCGCTGATCATTACCCGCAATGAGGAGTCGCGCGACGTGCTGCGCGGGCTGGGTGTTTCCACGGAACTGGGCACGGATACGGCGTGGACCTTCGAGCCGCTTGCAGTGGATTACGGAAGGCAGCGGTTGCGCCAGAATGGCTGGGATGGCAGCAGCACGGTGCTGGTGGTCTGCCCGATTAACCCCTTCTGGTGGCCGGTGAAAGCTTCGGTCGCCAAGTACGTGCTGCGGGCGACCACCGGCGCTTTCAAGGACAGCCACTACCGCACCGTATATTTCCACCGCTCGGGCCCGGAGGTGGAGGCGGCTTACCACAGATATCTGAGCGATATCGCCAAAGCGGTGGATGCGTTTCGCAAAGTGCGTCCGGTGTTCGTGGTACTGGCGGCGACGGAGGGGCTGGATACCCGGGCGTGCGAATGGATATCGCAGCGCTTGGGGGGAGTGCCTGTGTTCAGCTCCAATGATTACGACATGTACCAACTGGTGAGCATTCTGCGCGCCTGCCACCTGATGGTCTCGTCGCGGTATCACGGCATTGTGACCTCCATGCCGGGACTGGTAGCTTCGGCGGGAATCACCATGGATGAGCGCATTCGCAACCTGATGCGAGACCGCGGACAGGCCGACCTGTTGCTGGAGGTGGATGATCCGGAGCTGGAAGGCAAGCTGATGGTAACGCTGGATAAGCTCTGGAAAGAGCGGGAACGGATCGTTGAGGGGATTGGGCGCACGGTGGTCAGAAATCTGCAGCTGATGGCACGCATGGGCGTCTACTTTGAAGAACACGTGCAGCGGAGGTACCCCGAGTTTCCGGTGCGAGGCGGGGTGAGAAGCTGGGAAGATTACTTGCCGCCATTCAGCCCGGCGCTGGAGAAGCTGGCAGAGTCTTATGAGGCGGTGAGCGCCTAGGGACTTTAGCCGGCCACCGCGACGGTGAGCATTTCGGGCGGAACCGGCCACTGGGGCTAAACCCCAATTCTATTTACCGGATTCCCTGACCAAAGTACGGGCTTTCACACTGCGAACTGAGAACTGGTTTGAATTTCTTGGAGACCATTTTCGAGCGGCTTGAAAATAGCCCGAACACGCTCTTACTGCTGGAATTAGGCGGAGGCGTGTCGGTCTCCGCCACCGGAAAGGACCTGGCGGCGCTGATTAAGACGGCGCGCGCCTTTTTGCGAGCGCAAGGCGCCGCGAAGGGTGAGCGTATCGGGCTGCTGGCCGCCAACAGCATTCGCTGGGTGGCGATGGACCTGGCCATTATGGCGGAAGGGCTCATGGCGGTTCCGCTTTATGCGCGGCAGGCGCCGGGCGAACTGGTCGCCATGTTGAAGGACTGCTCACCCTTCCTGCTGTGCTGCGGCGATAGTGGGCTGCGCGACTCCATTGCCCAGCACTGGCCTGGAGCGCCGCGCATGGCGGTCTTCGACGACATCTTCGCCAGGGCAGACCCCGGCGAACTGCCGCCGGCGTTGGCGCTTGCCGCCGGCGATCCGGTGGCGATCGTCTACACTTCCGGCACTTCCGGCGAGGCCAAGGGCGTGGTGCTGGGCGCGGGCAGCGTGGATTTTATTCTTGGTTCCACTTCCGGACGCCTGGATTCGCTGATGGCCGGACAGCAGGGCCAGGAGCGCGTGTTCCACTATCCGCCGTTTTGCTTTGCCGCTTCCTGGATCATGTTGCTGACCTGCCTGGAGCGCGGCAACCTGCTGATGATGGCCATGGACCTGGGCACGCTGGCAGAGGACATGCGCGCCGCCGCTCCGCACTATTTTCTGAACGTGCCGGTGCTGCTGGAGCGCATGCGCACAGCGATTGACGAGCAACTGCGCAAAACCGGCGGCCTGGCCAATCTGGTGTACACGCGGGCGCGGGAGGCGTGGCTGGCGCGGGACCGCGGCGAACGGACGGCGCTGGGCGCAATGTGGCTGGCGCTCGGCCGGGGCATGATTTTCCCCACCATCCGCAAGAAGATGATCGGCTCCAACCTGAAGGCGCTGATTTGCGGCTCAGCGCCGCTGGCGCGCGAGACCCAGCTCTTCTTCATGATGCTGGGCATTCCCGTGCTGCAGGTTTATGGCCTGACCGAGACCACGGCTATCTGTACCATGGACGATCCCCGCCAGGTGGAGCCGGGACGGGTGGGGCCGGCGATCGCGGGAATCGAGATGAGGCTGGGCGAGGATGATGAAGTTCTGGTGCGCGGGCCTAACCTGTTTCAGGGTTACTGGAAGCGAGAGCAGGCCACTGCCGAAGCCATGCGCGACGGCTGGTTTCACACTGGCGACCAGGGAGAAGTAAATGAGCGCGGAAAATGGCGGATTTCCGGCCGGATTAAGAATCTGATCGTGCTCAGCTCGGGGCACAACGTGGCTCCAGAGCCGATTGAGGACGAAATGTTGCGCCTGCTGCCCGATGCGCAGCAGGTGCTGCTGGTGGGGCATGGACGTCCCTTTGTAGCGGCCGTCGTGACCGGAGCCCCAACGCCGGAACAGGTACAGTTCGCCATGGACGAGGTGAACCGCGAGCTGCCGCATTACAAGCGGGTGCGCGCGTATTATATTCACCCCCAGCCGTTCACGGCAGAAGGCGGCATGGTGACGGTGAACGGCAAGCTCAAACGCGAGGTGATTGCGGCGCGGTTGCGGGAACAGGTTGAGAAAATGTATGCCAAGCAGGAAGTGCGGGCGGGGTGAGACATAGCAGACACATTCCAAGGTGAAGCGCTCTCCTGGGAACTGAAGGACGGCGTAATCGAACTGGGACTGCACCGGCAGCCCGCCAACGAGATCGGCACACTCCTGCTGAACGAGCTGGAAATGTTCATGGGCGCGCTGAAGTGCCTGGAGGACCAGGCGTGCGCGCTCATCATTTACAGCCGTTTGCCGGCGGGATTCAGCGCGGGCGCGGACCTGCGCGAATTGTACGAGAAGGCCAAGGGAATATCGGCAGAGGAGCGGGTGCGCCAGGTGCGCCTGTTCCTGCAACGCATTCACCGGGTATTCAATTGCATTGACGGCTCGCCGTTGACCACGATCGCGGCGGTACACGGCGTGACCTTCGGCGGCGGGTTCGAGCTGGCGCTGACCTGCGACCTGATTATTGCCGACAAAATGGCGCGTTTCTGCTTTCCCGAACTGCGCCTGGGGCTGATTCCCGGCTTCGGCGGAATCCCGCGACTGAAGCGGGATCTGGGCAATGCCGTGGTTCGCGACCTGCTGCTGACGGGGCGAAGCCTCAACGCCCAGAAGGCGGCGACCACGGGCCTGGTCAGCCAGTTGGCGGGGGAGGGCGAGGCGCTGCGGGTGGCGCGCGGCACCGCGGCGCAGCTGCGCAAGTTCGACCGGCGCACCGCCATCGCGGCCAAGAAATTCATCAAGCCAATTCCCTACGAAGAATTGCGCCGCGAAATTGACATCTTCTGCGAGCTGTTTGCCCGCCCCGCGGTGGAGGAAGGCCTGCGCCGATTTGTGGAAAACACCAGCGCGCAGCCTTACCTGCCGTGAAGATTTACCTGGTTGCCGGCCTGGTGCTTCTGCTGGCCGGCACAGGGCTGGCAAAGAAGAAGAAAAAGCCGCGCGAGAACAACGGCTTTGTTTACGAGCAGCGTCTGGGAGTGGCGGAAGTCGGGCAGCAGGGCGTGGTTTGCCTCACCATCCGTAACGCCAAGCTCAAGCCCGGCGACCCGGCTTCTGTAATCTCCATGCAGGGTGGCGTGGAGCAGGCGCAGGTGACGGCCAAGCTGGACAAAAGCTGCTCGCGGGATCCCAATACCCAGCCCGGCGACGCCTTCTATACGCTAAAACTGGCGAAGAACCGACTGCCACCGGGCACGCTGGGCCTGGGAATCGGCGATTATTCCGGGCCGTTCGCGAACACGGGCGAGTTTGTGGGCTTCAATACGGTGCGGCTGGAAGGCAACGCCGATTACTTCAGCAGTTGCAGCGGAAGCGAAGGCGTGCACCTGCTGGTGTGGAACGGCCTGCCCCACCAGGGCACGCTGGAATGGCACCGCTACCATTATCTTGGTTATGATGTGGAAAACACCTGCACGGAAGCGGACACCGCGGCCATGGAGAAACTGAAGGAGTAATGCGAACTCCCGAGCAAACTCTCGACGAAATCCTGGCCCTGGCGGCCACCCACTTCAAAGTGCCGCGGGAAAAGCTGGCGCCGGATGACGACTTCTTCCAGAAGCTGGGCATTGACAGCCTGCAGGCACTGGGACTGCTCACCCGCTTGGAAAACCATTTTCAGGTGGAGCTGCCGGACTACGAGCTGCAGGGCGTGAGCGATTTCCGCACGCTGGCTGACCGTATACAAGCCAGACTCTGAGGAATTGACGATTTTCGAGTTACGATTGTTGATTTGAAACCAGGTTCGCGCGCTGAGCTTGCAACTGGCGGTGCAATCGTCAATCTTCCATCAACAATCATCAATGCTTGATTTAAGCCACTACACCTGCCTGGGAGCGGCGCTGCGCGATGCGTTGGAGCGCTTTGCCGGGGAGGTGTGCCTGATCGAGGCCGACCGGGAGCGGGAAAACTGCCGGCTTACCTACGCCGATTTCAAACAGGCGGCGCTGCCCCTGGCGGCGGCCCTACAGGAAATGGGCCTGCGCGAAAGCGGCCGTGCCGCCATCATCATGACCAACCAGTCCAAGTGGCTGATTTCCGCCTACGCCATTTTTTTTGGCGGCGGAGTGATCGTTCCGCTGGACTATAAGCTGAGCGCTGCCGAACATCTGCAGTTATTGGCGCACTCCAAGGCGCGATTGGTTATTGTCGAGTACCACCTGTGGCGCGCGATTATGGCCGCGCCCGGATTCAAGGACCTCAAAGCCGAAGTTGTCCTGGTTACGGAAGCTCCGGCGAAAGCTGAACTGGGCGGGGCGCGGCGTTGGGAGGAGGCGAAGAGCAGCGCCGAGCCGCGGTTTATCATGCGGCGCAAGGAGGACGCCGCCTGCATTGTGTATTCCTCCGGGACCGGCGGGCGACCCAAGGGCTGCGTGCTCACCCACGAAAATTACCTGGAGCAGTGCCGCTCGCTGACAGCGTGGTATCCCTTCTGGCCAGGCGTGCGCTACCTGAGCATTCTGCCCACCAACCATGCCATTGATTTCATGGTCGGCTTTATCGGGCCATTCGTCTGCGGGGCCTGCGTGGTGCACCTGCGCACCCTGCGGCCGGAATACATTCGCGAAGCCTTTACGCGATACAAAATCACCTACATGAGCCTGGTGCCGCTGGTGCTGAAGAACCTGGAAAAGGGATTCAAGGCAAAATTTGCCGAGTTGCCCCGCCATCGCCGCGCCGCGCTCAATGGGCTGGTTGCGATTAATCGAGCTTTCACCCGCCGGCGCCCCAGCCTGGCGCTCAGCCGGCAGGTGCTGCCGCAAATTCACCAGGCATTTGGCGGGGAACTGCGCGCTCTCTTCGTGGGCGGCGCCTTCATGGAACCGGCCACGCTGCAGTTTTTCTACGATCTCGGCATCCCGGTGGCTAACGGCTACGGGCTCACCGAGGCGGGCACGGCGGTTACGCTCAATGACTTCAAGCCCTTTCGCGCCGATACTGTGGGCAAGCCGCTGCCCGGCATGGAGGTGAAGATCGTCAATGCCGACGGCGAAGGCATCGGCGAAGTGGCGGTGCGCAGCCGCACGGTAATGTCGCATTACCTCGACGATCCCGAACTTACGGCGGAAACGATTGTGGACGGTTGGCTGCTGACAGGCGACCTGGGCCGCATGGACGAGATGGGCCACTTGCAGCTGTTTGGCCGCAAGAAGAACATGATCGTGACTGAGGGCGGCAAGAACATCTATCCCGAAGATATTGAGAGTGTTTTCGAGGGGCTGGCGGCCAAGGAGTTCTGCATCTTCGCCTCCAATTACCTATGGCCGAAAAGCGGGCTGGGCAAGGACGCGCTGGTCATGGTGCTGCATCTCGACCAGGGCCAGCAACTGAGCGACGGCTTGCGCGGCGAGTTGGCCGGCCGCAACCGGCGCCTGCCTGACTTCAAGCGGGTGGGCGGTTATGTGCTGTGGGAGCGCGATTTTCCCCGCACCGCGTCATTGAAAATCAAGCGCACGGTGCTGGCCGAAGAGGTTACGCGGGAGCTGCCGGAGCGCGATTCGGCGGTGGTGCCGCTGTGAACCGGCGCTTTCTGGCGGTGATAAACCGCGCCGCCGGCGGAGGCCGCTGCGGCAAGCTGGTGGATGAGGCGCTGGGCCGCTTGCGCACCGGGGGAATTGAGTTGGAAATGGCGGAGACCAGTAGGCCCGGGCACGCCACAGAGATTGCCCGCGAGGCTTATGGGCGCGGCTGGCGTAATTTTCTGGCCGTAGGGGGCGACGGCACCTCTTACGAAATCGTCAATGGATTATTTCCTCAGGCAGAAGGCGGCGAGCGCCCGACCTTGGCGTTTCTCCCCCTGGGTACCGGCAATTCCTTTCTGCGCGACTTCAGCGAGCGTGGCCTGGAGTATGCATCGCAGGCCCTGGCAACCGGAAAACGGCGCCCATGCGATGTGCTGCGGCTAACCCATCGCGAGGGCGTGCTCCATTACATAAATCTGCTGAGCATGGGCTTTGCCGCCGACGTGGCCGCGATGCGCATCCGCCGCTTCAAAAACATGGGCGAGCTGGGATATTTGCTGGCGCTGTTCGTTTGCCTGGCGCGCCTGGAACGGCGGGCGTTTCCGGTGCGGGTGAACGGAAATGGCACAGCCGACCGGCGGCGCTGCCTGTTCCTTACCTTCAACAACAGCAAATTTACGGGTGGGAAGATGATGATTGCGCCCAAGGCGGAGATAGCCGATGGCCTGATCGAATACGTGCGCTGGGGGCCCATTGGGCGCGTGGGGTTGCTCCGGAACTTGCCCGGCCTGTACGACGGAACCCATATCCAACACCCGCTGGCGGAACGGCATGCGGCAACGCGCATTGAGTTCGAATTGGACGCGCCCGTGGACGTGATGGTGGATGGCGAGGTCCTGCGCGTGCATTGCGAGAAGCTGGAGGTGCTGCCGGGGGCGCTGGAAGTAGTGGCATGAGAATCAGGGGGAGAAGGCTCAAGGGTGAGGGAATTGTGTAATTGAGTAATTTGTAATCGTTTAATTGAAGTCGGCGCTGTTTGCCGCATTTCCGGGGATCAGAAAAAACAAAGGCGCGGACGGTCCGCGCCTTATCCAGGTTCGCTCGGCCCATAAAATCAATATCACTCGACCTAAAGAGTTGTCGGCAACAGGCCAACGCAATCACCAACTAGCAGCTACCAGCTGCCGTCGTCGCAGCTACCAAACCGGCTTGCCGTTCTCGTCGCGGAAGACGAATGAGTCCTGACCGCGGGTGATTTCGCGCGCCAGGATGGTATCGGCGCCGTTGAACTTCACCTTCGAGCCCGTGACTTCGATTTCGTCGCCCTTGTTGAAGACCATTTCGTAGCTCTTCACGTACTTGGTGGCGGCAAGGTGGAGCTCAATCGTGCCGCCATCCTGCAGCTTCAGCGTGAGGTGCGCTCCCATGGTGCCGCTGATGGGGCAGTTGTAATCGCGCACATCCGCCACCGTACCTTTGAGTTTGACCTCGGTGGCCTTGTCATATTTGGGCGCAGTGCCGTTGGCGGGCGCCTGATTGGCAGCCACCGCCAGGCAGGCCAGCAACGTGACCAACACAGCCAATGCCCAGGCTCTCATAGTCGTTCCTCCTTGCAGCAGGCAGACTCACAGCCCCGGCATTTTCATTATGAAACGTGGATGAACGGCGTACTGTGACAGTTGTCACAGGGGGTGGTGAGCCGGATTACAAAATTGCGCGCTGGAGGAGGGCAAGGCACAGGCGACGGCGCCTGTGCCCAGGAGGCTAGCGGCTAGCGGGTGACCACTTCCTTGGACTTATCGGTGTCCTTGAGCTTGTCCAGGATGCCGATGGCCACCTCGATGAGGTCCTGGTCCACCTTGCGGTTCTCGCCAATGGCCTCGGCCAGGGAAACGGAAACAATCTTGTTACCGCGCAGGGCGGCCATGCAGCCGAACTCGCCGCGGTGGACCATGTCAATGGCGCCGATGCCGTAGCGGGTAGCCAGCACCCGGTCAAATGCGCTGGGTGAGCCGCCGCGCTGGATGTGCCCCAGCACCACCGCGCGGGTTTCAAAGCCGGTAAGGCGCTCGATCTCGCGAGCCAGAATGTTGCCAATACCGCCCAGGCGCACGTGGCCGAACTCATCGGTGCCCATGGTGTTGACCACGGGGGCGCCGTGCTGGCGGTCAGTGTCGCTGGCGAACTTGGCGCCTTCGGCCACCACCACGATGCTGAAATACCGCCCGCGGGCGTGGCGCAGGCGGATGGTTTCGGCTACTTCTTCAATGTCGAAGGGCTTTTCCGGGATAAGGATGACGTCGGCGCCCCCGGCAATGCCGCTGTACATAGCGATCCAGCCGGAATCACGGCCCATGACCTCGACCACCATCACCCGGTTGTGGGCCTCGGCGGTGGTGTGCACGCGGTCAATGGCGCTGGTGGCAACGTTGACGGCGGTGTCGAAGCCGAAGGTGAAGTCGGTGCCGCTCAGGTCGTTATCAATGGTCTTGGGCACGCCCACGACTTTGACACCCATCTGATGCAGGCGCAGGGCGACGGAGATGGTGTCGTCGCCGCCGATGGCCACCAGGGCATCTACGCCATTTGCCTTAAGATTCTCGATGCAGTGGACGAGACCGTTTTCATACTTGGCGGGATTGGTGCGCGAGGTACGCAGAATTGTGCCGCCGCGGGGCAAAATGCCGCCCACACTGGAAAGGTCGAGAGGCTGATTTTTGTTCTCCAGCACGCCCCGCCAGCCTTCCAGGAAGCCGACGAACTCGTCGTTGTAATGGAAAACGCCCTTGCGGACAACCGCCCGAATCACAGCGTTAAGCCCGGGGCAATCACCGCCGCCGGTAAGGATTCCAACCTTCATCTGCTGCTCCAATCACCTCATAGTCTCGCCTGGCAGGTGAAGAACCGCGCTCGGCGATCCTTGCGGCTCGGCCCTGAACCTCGCCTTGACGGGAAGAAAATAGACTATCACGTTTGCGGGCAGAAACTGCCAGGCGGGCGTTGGGAAGCATTGTCAAGAACAGCCCATCATCGTGGAGGTGATTGGAGGCGGAGCCAGAAGGTTCGGACCTGAAGCCTTTAGCATGAGTTGCAGAATAGATCAGTGCTGGGGGCCGATGTTGAGGGCCTGTTGTCCGCGCGAAAGTGTGCGAAAGGCGTACAGCTGGGCGGGAGGTGCCATGGTGGAGGTTTGGTCGGTTGCGGGCTGGTCTAACGGGCTTGCGCTAGAGGGTGGTTGATTTGATTCAATGCTGAAGAAATAGTGGGTATCGGACTGCAAGCCGCGAAGCACAACCCGATGGGTGGCCGGGGACCATGGCGTCTTGGCCGTGTGGTCCAGCTTTTGCGGATCCGAACCGTAGCGAACAAGAGACGAGGAAGGCCGGTTGGTGGACCAGGCGATGGTGGCCGAATCGGGAGTTATCTGCTCGAAGAGCGGCCCGTTGGTGATGCGTACGTTGCTGTCGCGGGTATATCCGGCGGGCTGAGTAGTGAACTGGCCGGCGGCGCTCCTGGAACCGTCGGGTTGCAGTACCGCGAGATAGTAGGTGGTGGAGGGCTGCAGCTTCTTAACGCTGACTTCGTGGGTGGCGGTTCTCCAGGGCCTTTGCACTCGATAAACCTGGTCGTCGGGAGCAGTGCCGTATACCAGGATGCTCTCCTCCGGGGCGGTCGTCTGCCACCACACCAGGGCAGAGGTGCTGGTGATCTTTTCCGGAATCGGCCCGGCCACCACCTGAGGATCATTTTGCGAAGCGAGATGGTGCTCCTGCTCTGGCAAGGACTGGGCCAGCAGGATTGTCACTGATCCCAGGACCAGCGACGCTACTAAGATTACGAATTCTCTCCTCATCTTTGTGGGCGTGCTTAAAGTACGACTAGCGTAAGTTGGACGAAACGGCGGCATGTGTTTGGATGTGGCGCCCCAGGAGCAAGGTGGCTTGCCGGGAGTACGGAATCTGCTCCCAGCAGCGAGTAGTTATCAGCTGCTAGCGTGCCCGCGAGGTTGATGTGAGCAGCACCTCAGGTGCAGCTACTTAGCTCAGGTAACAGCGCGCGATTATGGATGGTGTAAGATTTTTGCCATGCGGGTCCTGGGCATTGACTGCGGCACCGAGTACACCGGATATGGCGTGGTTGAAGAAGCTCCGGACGGCCGCCTGATTTGCCTGGCAGTGGGCGCCATCCGGTTGAACAGCCGTCAACCATTGCCCACTCGGCTGAACACAATATTCGGCCGTTTGGGCGAACTCATCCAGCAGCATCAACCGGAGAATGTAGCCATCGAAGACGTGTTCTACGCGGTCAACGTCAAATCAGCTTTAAAGCTCGGTCAGGTTCGGGGAGTGGCCATGCTGGCGGCGGCCGCTGCCGGGCTGCCGGTAACGGAGTACGCGCCCCTGGCCATCAAGTCGGCGGTGGTGGGCTACGGACGGGCAGAAAAATCGCAAGTCCAGCAGATGGTCAGGCGTCTGCTGCGCCTGGAAGACTTGCCTCAACCTTCCGATGCCGCGGATGCGCTGGCTATTGCCATCTGCCACCTGCATACGGCGGCGACCCTGGCCCGCCAGGCGGTGGCGCAGACCTAGGAAAAGATCATGCAAGTTAGCCGGTGGATGCTGGTTTCAAGTTTGCTGCTCCTCGCTCTTGCGCTGACGGCGCAGGTTCCGGATCTGCACCCGCAGCGAACCTTTACCCCCGAGCCCATTGTCAGCTTTTCCCTGGAATTGCCCGGGTCGGTTCCACCCTATTACTCCATTTCCGTGGAAAGCACGGGCACAGCTGCGTACCGCTCCAGCCCGGTGCCTGGGGATATGGAGGGGGACCCCTACATCACAAAGTTCGTGGTCTCACAGCCAGCCCGAACGCGCATCTTCGAATTGGCCAAGAAGCTGCATTACTTCAAAGGGGATTACGAGTACCACAAAGGGCGGCTGGCCAATACGGGCACCAAAACCCTGTATTACACGGACGAAAAGACCAACAATTCCACCACCTATAACTACTCCAGCAATCAGGAGATCCAAGAACTGACTCACGTTTTCCAGGGCATTTCCGCCACCCTGGAATTCGGGCGCCGTCTGCAGTACTACTACGATCACCAGAAGCTGGGCCTGGATGACGAATTGAAGCGCATGGACCAGATGGCGCAGGAAGGGGAGTTGGACGAACTTCAGGCGGTATCCCCGATCCTGCAGAAAATAGCCGGCGACCCGCAAGTCATGCACATTGACCAGGCACACGCGCGCCATTTGCTGCAAATGGCCTCGGCCCACTCGAGCGGACGCTAACCCGCGGGCGGCCCGGCCTCCCAAGCGGGGGTGAGCCCGAAAAGCTGACAATTAAGGCGTTGAACCCGCCAGCTGCAACTCTGATTGCAACCAGGGGTACAATAAAGACGTCTAACAGGGGGAGGATCTTCCCCCAGGAGTGTCTTATGACCCAGCGAGTAAGCAAAACGCTTCTCGTGGCGGTGTTTGTCTGCGGCTTGTTTACCCTCTTCGCCTTGGCCGATAGTCAGGTAAGAATTGTCCGCTTGAGCGACCTGGATGGCGGGGTGCAGATTGACCACGGCACAGGTTACGAAAAGGCCCTGCGCAATATGCCTATTACGCAGGGAGCAAAGCTGTGGACCAAAGGGGGCGGGCTGGCCGAGGTTGAGTTTGAGGATGGCAGCACGGTGCGCCTCACCCCGGAGACCATCGTGGAATTTCCGCAACTGTCGCTGCGCGATTCCGGCGCCAAGGTGAGCACGGTCGCGGTCAACCAGGGTACCGCGTATTTCAATATCGGCAAACAGAAGAACAACGAATTCACCGTTGAGTTTGGCGACCAGCACGTGGCCATCAAGGATGCGACCACGTTTCGCATTGAGCGGAATGGTACGCAGGCGAAGCTTTCGGTGACCAAGGGCGAGCTGGAAGTGCAAGGGCCGTCGGGCCAAGTGAAGGTGGCCAAAAATCACACCCTGAACATCAACCTGGGTGAAAACGGTACTTATGAGGTGGCCAAGGGCGTGCCGCCCGACCAGTATGACAAGTGGAATAAACAGGAAGGCCAGTTTCAGAATCAATACAGCTACGGCAATGCGGTTACCGGTTCCTGGCCCTACAGCTACGGTCTGGCGGACCTGAACTACTACGGCAACTATTTTTACCAGCCCGGGTGGGGCTGGCTGTGGCAGCCGTACTACATGGGCGCGGGCTGGGATCCATTCATGAACGGCGCCTGGTCGTGGTATCCGGGCGTGGGCTACACCTTCATTTCGCAATATCCCTGGGGCTGGATGCCCTACCGCTACGGCAACTGGGCGTTTGTTCCAGGGATGGGATGGGCCTGGCAGCCTGGCGGGTTCTATGGCTGGAACGCCGCTCCGGTAATCGTGGATCCTCCGGCCGGGTTCAGGGCTCCAGCCCCCCCGGTGAGTACAGCGACAAGTCATCCGACAGTGCCGGTGAATCCGATTGGACGCAGGCCGCTGCCAATGGGGGTGCTTAATGACGCCATGGGCACGCGCGCGGGAGTAGAAGGGGGCAGGCCGGGCCGGATGGTAACCAACGTTCCGGTGCACGGCGGCACCCTGCAAGGGGGCCGCTCCATGAACCGAGGGACGATGGGGCCGCACGGAACCATGATGGGTCCTCGGGGGTCGATTGCGCGCTCGCCGGCTATGACCGCGCCGCGGATGGGTGGGGAGCGAATGGGCGGCTATGGCGGATACCGCTCCATAGGCCCGGCGCCAAGTGCGGGAAGTTCGCATCCCGCTTCCACGTCCTCTACGCCGCACCACTGAGTTAGGTCGAATGGCAAAGGGGCGACCTGCGGGTCGCCCTTTTTATTTAGGGCAAGGTTTCCGTTCGAAGTATTCAGTTCGCTACGTGAGGTTGCCCTTGTGGTGCCGCCGCTACGGGGCTCGGTCTCTGGAAGTGCTCTTCGACCCAGGACTCCCGTCCTGGGCTCTGCTGTGGCGCGCCTACGGCGCTGGCGAGAGCTTTGTCCAAGATTTGTTTTGGGCTGTGTTTTGTGCGCTCGTGAATGTGTGCTGCTTACTACCAACTACCAACTACCTATCACTGACTCCCCGGCTCCTGGTTTTCACTACCTGTCCTTATGATTCCAGCGATGTCCGACCAGGCCGGCCTCAAAGGAGCGCTGGTCGAGGCGGGACAGGCGTTTGGACATGCCGGGTTTCAGCAGAGGGTAATGGTGGACCTCGAAGAGGTAAAACGGAATGAACCATACCGGCTTGTCAGTGGACATCCAGTTGAGCTGGTCGAAGCGGGCCAGGTTGACGGGGCGGGAAAAGGCGCGAAGCGAAAGCTGGCGGCGGAGGTTGAAATAGCCTTCAAAATAGCTCAGGGCCAGCTCGCGGAGGTTGCGGTAGATGGGTTGGCGGCCGCGGCAACCGGAGTAGTTGGATTTGGCGATGGCGCCCCAGGCGCCGCCCATGCGATACACGGCAACCACGTGATCTGTATCGTGCTCAGCTTCCAGGTCAATGACCAGGGGCGGGCAGCCGATGAGGCGCAGGGCGGCAGCGGCGAAGATTGCGCCCTCCAGGCAATGAGCGGTGCCCTCGCGCAGCACGCGGCGGGGCGACCAGGCAGTGTCGGCCAGGTGGTAATCCATTTCATCAAGGTAGCGTTGTATGCCGTGCGGGGTTTTGAGCGCGCGCATCTGGCGCAGCTCCGCCGGGGTGTATCCGAAATTGCCGTTGAGCATGGGTTGGCAGCAGTGTGGGGCGGCGGAAGGGCGGCTGTCAATGGCGCATTCAGCAGTTAGCTATCAGCGCTTATGCCTTTTGTGGCGCGGGCGCCCGCGGCGAGCGACAGATGGCGCTACAAAGCTCACACACCTCGGAACTGCACGCGAGATGCTTCGGGCCTGAAGGCCCTCAGCATGACGCCTTCCTGCGGAAGGCGGTTCGCGGGCGAGGGCGCCCGCGCCACAAAGAGCGTGGGGACTGAGAACTGAGAACCGAGAACTGCCTCACCGCAGCGCCTGCGTCAACTCCTGGGGAGAATCCACCAGCAGGTCGGGTG
>DATGGJ010000169.1:0-10929 GCA_035308585.1 Terriglobales bacterium | reverse complement strand
AGGTCATCATCGAGAACCACGATGAGATCGGCTCCACCCACCCCGAGGTGCTGGTGAGCCTTTTCAAGATGGTGGGCCACCACCGGGTGGGAGCGCTGCCCGATTTCGGCAATTTTTCCGATGAAGCGACGCGGGAGCGCGGCCTGACCCTGTTGTTTCCCTGGGCGTTCGACGTATGCCATGCCAAAGGTTATGAATTCGACTCGGCCGGGAAAGAGACCAAGTTCAACTTTCCCAAATGCGTGGAGATTTCGAAAAAGGCTAAGTTCCGTGGCGTGTACTCCATCGAATTCGAAGGCCCCAACACCTACGATCCGTATAAGGGCGTGCAGAACGTGGTGGATGAGCTGGTGATGTATTTGTAAATTCTGTTGAGAGAAGAGTGTAGGAAGCGCAAGGTCCCCTTCGACAGGCTCAGGGCAGGCTCTCGATTTCGCCCCCCATGCGCTGCGCTGGGATCGCGCTCGCTCGGGATGACAGAGCAAATGTTTTGCAGGATGACAGATAAACGGTTTTGTGGGATGACAGGCAAGTAGTTTTGCGGGATGACCGTTGATCAGGACCGGCTCACTTCATGTTCCAGGTAATTCGCTCGCCCAAGGTTTACGACGTCTGCATCATCGGTTCCGGCGCCGCCGGAGGCACGGCCGCCAAGGTTCTCACTGAAGGCGGCCTCAATGTGGTGCTGCTGGAGGCGGGGCCGCCGGTGGTTCCGGCGCGCGACTTCAAGGAGCACATGTGGCCCTACGACCTCCCCCACCGGGGCGAGGGCGTGGGCGGCAAGCACCGCGACGGCATCGAATCGGTGAACGACGAGTTCCTCGCTCCCAACGGCTTCTGGAGCATCGAAGGAGAGCCCTATACCAGCGCTCCCGGGTCCACCTTCTACTGGTTCCGCTCGCGCATAGTGGGGGGGCGCACCAACCACTGGGGCCGGATCGCGCTGCGCTTTGCTCCCGTGGACTTCAAGGCGCGTTCGCATGACGGCATGGGCGATGACTGGCCCATCAGCTACCAGGATGTGGCGCCGTACTACGACAAGGTGGAGTCCTACATCGGGGTGTTTGGCACGAAAGAAAACATTCCCAGCGCCCCCGACGGCATTTTTTTGCCGCCGCCCAAACCGCGCTGCACAGAAATCTTCATCAAGCGGGCCTGCGACAAGATTGGCGTAACCTGCGTTCCTTCGCGCCTGGCCATCATCACCCAGAACCATAATGGCCGCGCGGCGTGCCACTACTGCGGGCAGTGCGGACGGGGCTGCATTCCGGCCTCGAACTTCAGCTCCAGCCAGGTGATGATTCCGCCCGCGAAAAAGACCGGCCGCCTGACCATGATCACCGAAGCCATGGCCCGCGAGTTAATTGTAGGCAAATCGGGCAAGGTGGAGGCGGTTTCCTACATTGACAAGAAAACGCGCAGCGAACAGCAGGTGCGCGCCCGGGCGGTGGTGCTGGGGGCGAGCGCTTGCGAGTCCGCGCGCCTGCTGCTCAATTCGCGCTCGCCGCTGTTTCCCGATGGTCTGGCCAACGGCTCCGGCGTGGTGGGCCGCTACCTGACCGACAGCGTAGGCAGCAATGGCGGTGGGTACTTTCCGCAACTGGAAAAGATCCCTCCTCACAACCACGACGGGGTGGGCGGCATGCACCTGTACATGCCGTGGTGGAAATACGACCGCAAAAATGAGTACCTGCGGGGGTATCACATCGAGTTCGGCGGCGGTCGCTTCATGCCCTCGGTGGGCGAATTCGATGACGTTTGCGACCAGTACGAGGGCTACGGCGCCGCGCTGAAGAAGAAATGCCGCGAGAGCTACGGCACCACCATCGGTTTCGCCGGGCGCGGCGAAATGATTCCCAATCCCGACTGCTTCTGCGAAATTGATCCCAACCAGGTGGACGAGTGGGGCATTCCAGTGCTGCGCTTCCACTGGAAGTGGGGCGAGAACGAGCTGGCCATGGCGGAGGACATGCAGAACACTTTCCGCCAGATCGTGGAGGCGGCGGGCGGCACCTACCTGGAATCGCGCCTGCCGGAAAGCCACATTTCCAACGGCGGCGAAATCATCCACGAGCTGGGCGTGGCGCGCATGGGCTCAGACCCGCGCAAATCGGCGCTGAACGGATACTGCCAGGCGCATGAGGTGAAGAACCTGTTCGTTACCGACGGCGCCTGCTTTGTCAGCAATGCGGATAAGAATCCCACGCTGACCATCATGGCGCTGTGCTGGCGGGCTTCCGAGTACTTGCTACGCGAAGCCAAGAAGGGGAATATTTGAAGGTTGATTGAATGGCGGGTTCTTTTCCACCCTTTGTCCGAACCACACAAGGTGGGGCACCCGCGGTGTTGGACAACACAAGGTCCCTCGACTTGCGCTTTCTGTCCCGCACAGCGGGATCGGTCGCGCTCGCTCGAGATGACAAGCAGCGTGGAACATTTTTGAAGAAACGATGGCAAACTCCATTTCACGACGCGACATTCTGAAGACCCTGGGCGTGGGGGTGGTGGCCGGGTCGGTGCTCAAGGTGATCCCGGCGCAGGCGGCGGAATATGCCCACCGCATGGTGGAACAGGAAAAGACCGCCACCGGGGTTTACCAGCCCAAATTTTTCACGGCTCACCAGTACGCCACGTTGCGCAGTCTTTGCCAAACCATCATTCCGGCAGACGAGCACTCCGGGGGCGCCATCGAAGCGGGAGCGCCCGAATTCATTGATCTTCTGACCAGCGAGAACACGGAATACCAGCTCACTCTGGGGGGCGGGCTGATGTGGCTGGATTCCACCTGCAGCGACCGCTACGGCAAGGTTTACCTCGACTGCGCTCCCGCCCAGCAGAAGGAAATACTGGACCTGATCGCCTACAGCGCCAACGGAGTGAAGGACTCGCGGCTGAGCCAGGGCACCGCTTTTTTTGCCTGGCTGCGCAAAATGACCTGCGACGGCTTTTTTACCAGCAAGATTGGCATCAAGGACCTGCAGTACATCGGGAACACGTTTCGCCTGGATTTTCCTGGCTGCCCGCCACCGCCGGAAAGCTAGGCCGGGATGAATAGCAGAGATATTTGCCACGTCTGCCGTGGACAGCGAAGAGGGAAGCAATGAGCGACAACTCGAACTGGCGTTCCAATCGCCGCGAATTTCTTACCGCCACCGGCGGCCTGGTTGCCGCCACGCTGGCGTCCGCGGAACCACTCTCCGCGCTGGCCGCACCCTCAGGGGCGGGCTCCGCCTCGGCGGCGCAACCCAACCCCGGGCAGAGCACTGGCGCCAACTCAACGCGCAAGCTCCTGATCGGAGTCTTCGACCCGGTTTATAACCACCTGAACCTGGAGCAGATGCTGGAGAAGATGAGCGCCCTGCAACTGGAGGCGGCGGAGATCGGCACTGGCGGGTATCCCGGCGCCAGCCATTGCCCGGTGCAGGAGTTGCTGGCTGATGCGGCCAAGGCGCGCGCCTGGAAGAAGAAGTTCGAGGACCGCAACATTCGGGTGGGCGCGCTCAGCTGCCACGGCAATCCCGTCCATCCCGACGCCAGGATTGCGGCCCGCGACGCGCAGATTTTCCGCAACACGGTGCTGCTGGCCGAGCGCCTGGAGGTGCCGGTGATCGTCGGTTTTTCCGGCTGTCCGGGCGGCAGTCCCACCGACACCATGCCCAACTGGGCGACGTATCGCTGGCCTCCGGAGTACGCGCAGATTCTCGACTGGCAGTGGAAGGAGAGGGTTATCCCCTACTGGAAGGAAGCGGCGAAGTTCGCCCGGGAGCATGGAATTCACAAACTGGCCTTCGAAATGCACCCCGGCTTCTGCGTTTACAATCCCAAGACTCTCATGCGGTTGCGGGAGGCCGTGGGCGAGGAAATTGGCGCCAACTGCGACCTGAGCCACCTATTCTGGCAGGAATGCGATCCGGTCGAGGTGATCCGCTTTCTGGGCAAGCAGGGAGCCATCTATCACGCCCATATGAAAGACACGGTGCTGTTTAAGGAGAACATTGCGAAATACGGCGTGCTCAATTTTGCCTTCGAGCCCAAGGATATCCCCAGCGCCTCCGCCATTTTCCGCGCCGTGGGATACGGCCACGGCGCCAATCTATGGAAAGACGTAATGCGCACCTACATGGAAGTAGGCTATGAGGGCATGCTCAGCATCGAGAACGAAGACCCAATCCTGCCCGGCGAGGTGGGGGTGGAGCGCGCCGCTTATGTGCTTAAGAACGTGCGCGAGGAACTGCTGAATTCAAATCCCGTTAGCGCATGACGCGGTGTTGTGTTTTGCAACGCCGCTTGGGCTGTCGTGTCGGAATGCTGTCAAGCGCCGACGCATCCCTTCCGTTACCACGGTTTGAATTTTTTCCCTCTCTTCTGTGATTCTCATCACAGTTTTCCTGTGACTGTCTCGGTAAAGTACGTCCAATTGACCAGGGCTGGGAGAGGACCGAATCTTGGGGACGAGTGCGATGGAAAAACAAGGCAAGACTATCCTGATAGTGGATGATGACGAGCAGGTGTTGATTGACCTGGAACGTCTGCTGGAAGACCAGGGATATAACACCACCACGGTGTGGAGCGGCCGGGAAGCCTTGCAGGTGCTGCAGTCAAAATCGTTCGATTTTGTTCTGCTGGATGGAGACCTTCCCGACCTGACGCGGGAAGAACTGATGCGACAGGCGCAACCGTGTTCCAAGTCATACTGGATTGTGTTGCAGCCGCAGACGCGGGTTCGCCCCGAGTCCGTGCCCAATTCCGTGTGCAAATCGGAGCACGGCGCCATTCTTTCCAAGCTGCGCGAATGCCTCTCCGGGCGTGAGCACGTGGTTGCCGGCAAGCGCGCCGGCAACGTTGCCTGAATAATCCTTCCAGGTGGAGATAAGAACCGGAGCCAAGCGACGGGTGTGGTCGGATATGCCGCTACCCGACGCGCTTGGTCGAGCCTAGGAATTTACATCATTGAGGAAGGAAGACAGGTCCACTTTGTCGTCCTGGCGGGGCGTGGAAGGAATTACGGTAACGTTACCACCGGCAGAGGCGGCCTGTTCTCCGCTGCCCAGCAAGGGCGCTACCACGCGCAGCGCCTCGATTTCGGTACGTAACTGCTGCATCCGCGCTTCCTTCTGTTGCAACACTTCCTGGATATTCTTCATGTGGTCCCCCACTTGCCAACTGAGAGCCCGCTGCCCTGGGCTTCAGTAGTGTTGTCAGCAGGAGGGTAAGCGCCACTGCGACCCTCAGCCAGATAACCAAAGGCAGTGGCCCTGCGGCCATGCGGCTCTGTTACCCGGGCGGCATCCCACCGGAGCCCTTCCGCGTTTGCTTGCCTCACTTTACCTTACAGCGGCGGTTCTGGTATGAGTTTTCTGGTTGGGTTGTAGGGAGATAAGCCCAGCTTGCCCTTCAAAGTACCCGGGGAGCCTTTGATCGCGCCCAATTACCTTTCTGCCGCTTTCAGCCTGGCGACGATTCTGTGCTGGGGAAGCGCCGACTTTATCGGGGGCATGGCCGCCAAGACCACCGATTCGTTTCTGGTGGCTGCTCTGGCCCACGCCAGCGGCTTCGCCGTGATGAGCTCCGCGGCGCTGCTGGCGCGTGCTTCGTTTCCCAGCGCCGGCGCCATAATGTGGGCATTGGCGGCGGGCGCCAGCGGCGGCGTAGCCCTGGCGATCTTTTACCGCGCCCTGGCCTCTGGTCACATGGGACTGAACGCTCCTGTGGCCGCTCTGCTGGCGGCAGCCATCCCGGTGGCGTTTGCCTTCACCGTGGAGGGCATTCCTCATCCCGTGCAGGTTGCCGGTTTCGTGCTGGCCGGTCTGGGCATATGGTTCATCTCCAAGCCCGACCACCTCACCGGCCGGCCCAAGGGATTGGGATTGGCGGTGGTTGCGGGACTTGGCTTTGCCGGGTTCTTTCTGTGCATTAATCAGACCGGCGACAGCTCCGCCCTGTGGAGCGCGGCATTTTCACGCTGCACCGCGCTGCTGCTGGTGGCTGTGATTCTGGCGGTGAAACGGGCGCGCAGCCCCGTCGCCACACGCTTTGCCTGGCTGGGTTTGCTGGCGGGAGTGCTGGATGTGAGCGGAACCGCGTTCTTCATTCGCGCCGATCAGACGGGGCGGCTGGACGCTTCCGTGGTGTTGTGTTCGCTGTATCCGATGATTACCGTTCTATTGGCCATCTGCTTTCTGAAGGAACGCTTCACGCGGGTAAAGCTGGCGGGAATAGCGGCGGCAATCGCGGCGGTGCCGCTGATCGTGCTGAAATAAAGTTTCAAAGTTTCGAGTTTCAAGTTTCAAAGTCAAAATCATTCACCACCGAGAACGCAGGGTGCGCCGAAATTGTTTAAGTCCTCTAACCCGGTGCGCGGGGGAATGTGGGGGAGTCCCCGAAGGTTCCGCGCCGCGTCGACTGTGAGTGGTTCTCCACAAGAACCCCACATTTGGCCGCTTCTAGTTCATGTCGAGATCAGCCTTGGGACGTGCGGCCAAATATGGGGCACCCGCCGAGAGGCAGGTCACAATACGCCAAAATTCCTTTTTCTCGCCGCTTCCACGCGGCTGACCGCGCCCAGAAAATCGCCGTACAGGTAGTAGGCGACATCGCTACTGTCCGCCGGAACCAGGTCGCGGACACGGCTGCCATATTTCTGCCGCAGCAGGCGGGCGAGCAATTCAAAACGGTGATAGTCCTCGAGTCGGGCCGCTTCCCGGTACAGGACGCGCTGGCCGTGGCGGATCACCCAGTGACGCTGCTCTTGCGGTCCCTGGCCGCTGATTTCCAGATCCCAGATGAGGGTGAACTGCGGTTCGGCGATTCCCGGCAGCGCGGCAAGAATCTGTTGTGATTCTTTTTGCCGCTGTTCGCGCCAGGCCCGAGGAGTGGGCAGTTTGGAATCTCCACTCATGCCGCACATTGTACGAAAGGTAAGCAGGGTGCTTCTCATCTCAAGTGACTGGCGGGCCAATTGAAATCCCCGGCCTGTTGGCCGGAAAGGCCTGACCGGCAGTGAGGGGGCAAACGGGGCAGGGGTGCTTCGACTCTGCAGCCGAGTTCGCAAGCGAATCGTACCTGCTCCGCTCAGCATGACAGGGAGGGAGAGTCTGTCGCCATTGCAAGCGGCTGGACGGCCACGCATTCGCGGGCGAGGGCGCCCGCGCACAAGTGTGCTTGCTCAGCGGCCGCCGACTAGCGGCTACCGACTGTCACTGGTTGCTTCTACTCGGTGGCGACCTTCCATCCCTTGTCGGTACGCACCAGGTTTACGGAGGCGCGGGTCGGGTCGCCATGGTAGAAATCGGCGCCGTACTTCTCGATCAGGGTGGCACGGTCCCAGGTGTTGAAGCTTTTTACCAGTTTGCCGGCAGCATCAAGATCATCGCCCAGTTGATTGGGCACCCACTTCCAGGTGTACTGCACCGCGGCGTCATTCACGCCGGTCATGGTGATGCTGGAAATCTCAACCAGTTGACGCTCCGCCAGGGGAATGGCGTAAGAGGTGGTTCGGTCGGCATTCTTCCATTTCTTGAAACCTGGAATAGAAGCCAGGCGCTCGCCCACGGGCGTCAGCGTGACCATGGTGCCGCCGCCCGCCGCTTTGGCCGTCTTGACCACGCCCGCCTTCTCTAACAGCCGGTAATGGGGATCCCGGGGTTTCTCGTCCACGCTGGGCATAACCAGCCCGCCGTGAAAATGGATGACCGCCGGGCCTTGAGCCTTGAGGATGCTTTCCACCACGCTGCCCGCTTCCTTGGTTGACAACGGCTGGCGGGCGCGGATTTCCAGCACCACGTACGCCACCACACCCAAAACCGCCGCCATCAGCGAGAGGAGCAGGAGGAGCGGCAGAACCGATGACTGCTTTTCCATTTTGACTTCGGCTTCGAAGATCTCTGACATGGCGCTTCTCCCTGACCGCGCCACCGCGCGGTCATCTCCAGCACCAGTTTGTTCTTTTTCCGTCTCCCCAGGCAGTGATGTAGGTCACATACAGGGAATGAGGCCGGGTGTGTACGATGGTTCGCTGGCGAACCCGTCCTGTCGCTTAGAGCCGACAGGACGACACTAAGCGTCCGACCTTGTACAATGGCCCAGTCCTGCGCGCGGGTGGCAGGGCAGCTTGGGGCAGACGGGTATGCCGTGCCCGGGCCGCAACTTAGGGCCATGCGCAACTTAGGGTCACGCCGGGCGAACAACCCAAGACTCAGAAACCTGCTCCAATTGGACACAATCGCGGTTCGGTGTGTTGCCGAGAACTCCTGACAAGGCTCGAGGATGATCACACAAGAAACGTTGCTGGCCCGGCAGGGCTCCCGGTCGCTTTCCCGGCAGATTCTGTTGTTCGCCCGAAACTTTGTGCGCTATCCCAAGCTGCTGGGCTCGCTGGTGCCAAGTTCACCCTTCCTGGTGAAACACCTGCTTTCGTTTATTGACTGGCAGCGGGCGCGGATCGTGGTGGAGTATGGTCCTGGGGTAGGCACGGTCACAAGGGAGATCCTGAAGCGCATTGGCCCGGATGCGATTCTGGTGGCCATTGAACTGAATCCCGAGTTCGTGGAATTTCTGCGGAATGAGATTCATGATCCGCGCCTGAGAGTGGTGTATGGTTCGGCGGCGGACGTGCGCACCATCCTGCGGCAGTTGAATCTGCCGCACGCCGACTACATTATCTCCGGCATCCCCTATACCTTGCTGCCCGACCGCATCCGCCGGGCGGTGACCCGAGAATCGCACTACGTGCTCAATCCCCAGGGCGGATTTCTGGTGTACCAGTTCACCCGCACGGTGCTGCCGTACGTGGATTCCATCTTTGCCAACGTGCAGCAGGACTATAAGCTGCTCAACATCCTGCCCGCCCGCATCTATTACTGCACTCCCTGATATCGGCGCACAACCCCGCCCGCCGCGACTGTGAGTTTGATACCATTTGGCAGGTTTCTAACTGAGCGCTGCTGTTCATGATTCACGCAATCATTCCCGTCGGCCCGCTGCAGTGCAATTGCTCGGTGATAGGCGACGAGGGCACACGCGAGGCCATGGTGATAGATCCCGGCGCCGACATCAATGACGTTCTGGCGCTGGTGCGAAAGCACGGCCTGACTGTGAAACAGATCGTGATTACGCATGCTCACATTGACCACGTAGGCGGAGCCATGAAGCTGCGCCAGATTACCGGCGCGCCCATTCTGCTGAACCAGAACGATTATGCCTTGCTGAAGATGCTGGATGCGCAAGCGGCATGGGTGGGCATGGCCTCGCCCGGCAAGGTGGAAATTGACCAGCCGCTGGCGGAAGGGGAGAAGCTGCGCGCCGGCAGCCTGGAAGCTACTGTCCTGCACACGCCGGGGCACACCGAGGGCAGCGTCTGCCTTTACTTTTCGGCGCAGCAAAAGCTGATTGCCGGGGACACGCTGTTTGCCGGGAGCATCGGACGCACCGACCTGCCCGGCGGCTCCCTGGAGAAGATTATGAGCTCGCTGCACCAGCGTGTGCTCGCCTTGCCCGACGAGACCATCGTGGTGCCGGGGCACGGTCCGCTGACCACCATTGGGGAAGAGCGCGAGAACAATCCCTTCCTGACGCGGTGATTCCTTTAACGCAAAATTCTTTCACCACAGAGGACTCAGCGCCAAATTCTGTCACCACAGAGGACACAAAGGACACAAAGGAAAAAGCGAATTGATAGTTCAGGAAGTTCAAGATTTACGACCGAGGGGACCTTCTGGACTGTGCATCGCGCGAAACACTGTGAAACGTTTGTTTCCTCGGTGCTCTCTGCGTCCTTTGTGGTGAAAAAAGGATGGTGCGCCGGCCAGGTCAGGTGATGTGCTGCAGCAGGCGCTTTACTCCTTCGCGAAAGGAATCCGGAGGAGTTATCAGGCTGAGCACCAGGTAGCCATCTGCGGGAAAGTCGTAGAAGTGTCCGGGATGAACGAAAACCGATTGCCGCTCCAGAAGCGCCAGCGCCAGTTCCTCGTCAGAGCCCGTCACCGGCACGCGCAGCACCGCGTACCAGCCGCCCTCAATTTGCAGCCTCTGGCAGCTCTTCTGGCGAGCCAGTTGCGCGTCCAGTTGGGAGAGATTGGCGGCAATGCGTTCGAGCAACTGGCTGCGCATGGCATGGCGCTGGGCGAGCAATTGCGGCGCCGCCAATTGCAGCGGCGTGCTGAGGGAGAGATAAGTATCGGCAATTACCTCCAGCCGTTCGCGGGCGCCGGCCTCGACCTCCTTGGGGCCGCTGGTGACAATCCACGCCACCTTCATTTGCGGGAGGGCGGAAATTTTAGACAGTCCGCTGAGCGTGAAAGTAAGCGCCTGGCGGTTGCCGGCAAAGCTGGGCGGTGGCGGCCCGCCATGTGAGTAGTCGAGAAAGACCTCGTCGGCCACAAGGGCCAGTTCCCGCTCGCAGCAAAGCCGACTGAGCGCCTCCGCCTCGCCCGCCTTCACATAGGAGCCGGTGGGATTGTTAGGGTGGACGACCATCACGGCACGGGTGCGGGGGCTCACCGCCGAGCGCAGGGAATGCAGGTCCACATGCCAGCCGTGATCGTAGAACAGAGGGTAGGGGACCAGTTTCACGTCCTGCACATCGGCCAGCAGTTCGAAAAGGGGATAGCTGGGGGAGGGCACCAGCACCTCGTCGCCGGGATCGCAGAGCAGGCAAAACACGAAAGAATAGCCTTCGCTGGTGCTGGTGGTAAGCACGATGCCGTCGGGATCAATGCGCGAGGCGCGCTCCGCGTAGTAGGCGGCAACGCTTTCGCGGGCGCGGCACAGGCCCCTGGCATCGGGGGTGTAGGTGAGCGATTCGGGCTGGGCCAGCGCGGCCAGAATCTGGGCCGGGGCGTAGCGCAGGCCGCAGCGGGTAGGGTTGGATTCGGTGAGGTCGAGAACATCGGCGCCCGCGGCGCGCAACCGCTGCAGCGCCTGGGCGAGGCG
>DATGGJ010000168.1:0-4224 GCA_035308585.1 Terriglobales bacterium | reverse complement strand
GGGCAGGAGCCCAGGCCGGAAGTGGTATCGCTTTCCCCGCACTTGGTGGAGACGAACAGGTCCCGAATGGAGCAGCGTTCGCGCTGTTTCTCTGTGGCCCACTGTACGAACTCCTGCGCTTTGCGCGAAGCGGCGGCGATGGTGCTGATGTCGCCGTTGGTTTCGATGGCGAAGCCGGCGACGGGTTTGCCGGTGGCCGCGATGCCCTCGACCACGCGTCCCGTCCAGCCGGGCTCGATGCCGATGACCACGCAGGCGGCCACGTTGGGATTGCATCCGGTGCCGATCAGGGTGCGGAAATGCAACTCCAGATCCTCGCCGAATTGCAGCCGGCCATAGGCATGAGGCAGCGCCAGGCAGCCCTTGATGTTGTTAGCGACGGCTTCGGAAGCCGCATTGGAAAGGTCGTCCAGGGGCAGTATGACCACATGATTGCGAATGCCTACCCGCCCATTCTCGCGGCGATACCCATAGAACTCGTAGCCTGCCATTCTCACCACCTCTTGGTCTTCAGATTGTGAACGTGAACGTGGTGTCCCTTGCCGATATCAGCCACGGCACGGCCGACGTCATGGCCGTATTTCAGGACAGTGTCGCCGGACTTGATGTCGCGCAGCGCGATCTTGTGGCCGAGCGGAACCGGGTCCAGCGATTTGAGGGTGATGGTTTCGTCGGTCTCCATGATCCACCCGGTCAAGTCCTTGCCCGGCTGGACATCTTCGACCACCACGACGCCGACGGTATCAGCTTTGTCGTGGACAATGAAAGAGGTGGTCATCCTGTTCTCTCCTCATGAACGGCAAAAAAGTGAAATGATTACGGAGCGCGGCGAGCGCCGGCAGCGGACTGGGAATCGCCCAGCAGGCGGATGATTTCGGCGGCCGCCCGGTTGACTTCATCGCGCATAATCCTGTCCGCCTGTTCGGCATCGCGAGCCTTGATGGCCGCAACCACCGAGCGCAGGCCCTTGATGCTTTCCTGGGAGCGCCGCGGGGAACGCTGGGGATGGGCCAGACCCAGGGCCCGCCAGCGCCTTATGCGGGCATGCAGGGTGGCAATCATGGACGACAGAGTCTCGCTGTCTGCGCCCTCAAACAGCACATCATAGAAACGATTCTTGGCACCCAGCAGCACTTCCGGGTCGGCGGCCTTGTAAGCGGCGGCGGTCACGGTGAGCGCGGTCTGCAGTTTGCGAAACTGACCCTCGTCGGCGTTTTGCACGAACAGGCGCGCGGCCAGACCCTCCAGAACGGCGCGAATGGAGTACAGGTCCTTGGCTTCGGCCAGCGTGAGTTCGCGCACCACCGGTCCCTTGTTGGGGATCATGGCCACCAGGCCTTCGGACTCGAGCTGGCGCAGGGCTTCGCGAATCACAGTGCGCGAGACGCCCATCATGGCGATCAGTTCGCGCTCCACCAGGCGGGCGCCTGGTCCCAGGCGTCCGCTGATGATGGACTGGCGCAGTTCCTCCACCACCTGGCGGCGCAAAGGAGCAGCCGCGCGGGGGATGGCGGAAAGGGCCGCGCCATTAGGCGGAACCTGGCTTGACGAAGATGGCATGCTGTAATACCGTACTACCACTCGCCTGTCTTTGTACAACGCGGGCCGCGTCACGGTCAAGACATTCCGGTGCATAAGGGGCCATCATGAGCGCAGAGCCGGTAAAGGTGGGCATTGTTGGGCTGGGCCGCTGGGCCAAGGTCCTGACCCGTGCTGCCGCCAAATCCGACAAGCTGAAGATTGTTGCCGCCTACAGCCGTTCCGAGGAAAAGCGCCAGAATTTTGCGCGCGAAACGGGAGTGGCCGCGGTGGCCGACCTGAAGGCCATGCTTTCCTCGCCGGAGATCAAGGGCGTGATTCTCACCGTGCCCAATGAGCAACACCTGCCGGTGGCCCGCGAAGTGGCTAAGGCGGGCAAGCACGTTTACACGGAAAAGCCGATTGCCAGCACGCTGGAAGAAGGTTTGCAGATCGCGGCCCTGGAAAAGCAGTTTGGCGTTACCGTGACCGTGGGCCACAGTGCGCGGCTGATGGCCGGGGTGCGCAAGATTCGGGAGGCCATTGACAGCGGCGAGCTGGGCCGCGTGGCCTTTCTCGAGGCCAACTTTTCCAATGAACGTGCCCTGGAACTGACCCCCAATACGTGGCGCTGGTACAAGGACCGTGCGCCGGGCGGGCCTTTGTCGCAACTTGCGATTCACCAGTTCGACCTGCTGCATTACCTGGGCGGCGAAATTGAGGAAGTCGGCTCCATGGCTTCCAAGCTTTCGCCCGTCGGAGCCGAGGTGGATGACCAGTCCATGACCCTGCTGAAATTTGCCGACGGAAAAATTGGCTACGTGGGCTCGTGCTGGACCTCGCCGGGCGTATTCGCGGTGCGAGTGTTCGGCTCGAAGGGCCTGATGCACTACGAAATTGATTTTGGGACCTGGGACACGCCCTACAAGCTGCACCTTACCTCCACTCTGTACATCCAGCGCGGCAAAGACGGCTATGGCAAGCGCGAGGAGCTGAAGGTGCCTCCGAGCGATATGTTCCGCGCCGAACTGGAGATGTTCGCGGAAAGCTGCCGCAGCGGCAAATCCGGCGAACTGAGCGCCAATAACGGCAACATCGCCGTGGCCGTGGTCTATGCCGCGCTGCGCTCGATTGAGAACAACGGCCGCTATACCCGGATTGCGGATGTGATGGAAGCGGCGCGCGAACGCCTGGCAGAGAGGAGCGCCATTGCCTAGCCGGTATTTTGTGGAGCTGACGCAGCCGGAGATCGCCGCCCACTTCAAGAAAAATCCCCTGGTCATCCTGGCGGCGGGGAGCGTGGAGCAGCACGGGCCTCACCTGCCGACCGGCACGGACATGTATGCAGTCGATGTAATCGCGGAAGCGGTGGCGGAGCGCATGGATGGCCTGGTGCTCCCGGGAAGCCCGGTGGGCGTCACCCCCCTGCACATGCCTTATGAGGGCACCATCACCTTTACCCCGGAGACGTACATGCGAGTAGCAGTGGAAACCTGCGCCTCCACTGCCCGCCATGGCGCGAAATACCTGCTGATTATCAATTGGCACGAGGGCAACATCCCTTCCCTCGCCATCGCGGCGGAAACCCTGCACCGCGAGCATGGCATGACGGTAACAACCGCGCAGGCGTGTTACGTGGCCGCGGAGCTGTTCGGCCCGGAATGTAACGGGCTGACGCACGGTGGAGAAATCGAGGCTCTGGCCGTGCTGGCGCGCCGGCCGGAGTTGGTGCACCTGGACCGCATTGACAATTCCTCGGAGCACGGGCACGCCAGCAAAATGGATAAGCTTCGGCGCACGCGCAGTTATCAGCCGGTGCTGACCGACATTCGCTCCATCGCGCCCACCGGCTGGTATGGCAGTCCGCAGCCGGCGACGGCGGAGAAAGGGAAACGCATGGTACAGGCCATCGCCGACGCGATCGCTAAAGAAGTGACGCAAATTTTTCGCCAACTGGATGCGGTGCAGGGCGGGGTTGCCGAGCTCAAGCAATTGCACCAGGTGGGCTGATGGCGCGAGTCTGCACGCAAGCGGAAGCCAAGCGGCTGGGATTGCCGGGACGCACCGCGCTGGAAATTGTCTCCGGCGAAAAAGGGGCGCGGGCGATTACGCTGCGGCTGGTGGAGATACCCCTTCCCGCACCTGGCGAGGCGCTACGCGGGCCACACCATCACAGCGACTTCGAAGAATGTATTTACGTGCTGGCGGGCCAGGGCACCACTTATGCGGACAGCGGTACTTATGAGTTGAAGGCGGGCGACGCGCTGCTGGTTCCTCCGGGTGAGAAACACGTAACCCGCAACACGGGAAGCGAGCCGCTTAAGTTGTTGTGCTTCTTCCCGGTAGGTGACATCGCCGGCGGAACCAGGGAACCGGGAACTCGATCCTAGGCGGTCCAGGGGCCATTGCATGGACGTGGTATGTCTGCGGCCGGAATCTGATTTTGCCCGGGTGGGGGCTTTGCCGCCTCCGTCGCTGAGCGTGGTGTATCGGGCGCCGGATAGCTGCGACCTGGGCAAGATGGTCAAGCAGGCGCGCGCCCTGGTCATTCCCGCGGTGGGAGCTCGAATCGCTTCGGCGCTGTTTGAAGGCAGCAGGCTGGAACTAGTGCAGGTGACGGGCGCCGGACTGGACCGGTTGGATGAAGCGACGCTGAAGCGGCTCGGCATTCCCGTTGCCAATGTGCCCGCCGCCAGCAACAGCGCG
>DATGGJ010000167.1:0-15851 GCA_035308585.1 Terriglobales bacterium | reverse complement strand
ACGCTCCCATTGTGGGCGAATAGAAGGCGAAATGTCAATGCACTTCTGAGTGCGTGCGCTCCGGCCCCGCTTTTACGCGCGTGCGGTTTGGGCTGGCGTCTGGCGTACCCTGGCGAACTCCTCCACCGCCCTCACAAACGCGGTGAGGGGCGGATGGGGTTCCTGGCCCGGCCCCTTTAACTTCAGTGTTCTGCACATTCAATGTTCTTCAGACGCTCCGACGAACAGCCCGCAAAAAGGTTGGCTCCTGGTACAAACCTGCTGCTCTTTGCGGAATCGAATTGCGGGCAGTCCTGAGGGAGCAGACGTTCCGCTCTCCGGGAGAAAAATGTGTCCAGAAAGATAGCGAAAGCCTGGGATGTGCTGCGCATGGTTCGGAGAGGCGGCCCGGGGCTGTGCAACATCGCGGTTACAAACTCCTGCAACGCCGCCTGTGACTTCTGCAATTTTGCGCGCGGGCGGGTGCCTGAATTGCGCTGGATAGATGCCGACCGGTTTGGCGACGCGCTCGACATTCTGCGCCGGCGCGGCATCCGTTACGTGAGCTTCTTCGGAGGCGAGCCGCTGCTTCATCCCCGGCTGGAAGAGATGATCAGGAGAGCGGTCGAAAGAGACCTGGTGCCCGCCATTATCACCAACGGCTGGCTGCTGCCCACGCGAGTGCGAGCCTTGGCCGAGGCCGGACTGAAGACGGTGTATGTGTCCATGGATGCCGCCAGCGTGGCCAGCCACGAAGCCAACCGCGGGCTGAACGGACTGGTCGGCCGAATCCGTTCTGCGCTTTCAGAAATGCCCGCCTTGGGGATGGTTCCGATTGCGCAGGTAGCCATGAGCAAGCTGGTGCAGGACTATTCCGCGCTGGCTCCGTTCCTGGGGGAATTGGGATTTGCCGCCGTGGCGTTTTCCTATCCACAACAGGCGCGGCTGGGGTCGTCCTCGCTGGCCTGGTCGGACAGTTCTCAGCTCATGAAGTTCGCCGATGGCGAACTACTGGCCGCTTTTGAAGGGGTGGACCAGTTGCGCAAAACGTTTCCTGTTAACAATCCGCGGGCTTCCGTGGCCGACATGAAGCGCCACTTGCGCGGGCAGAAAGAAAAATTTGTCTGCTATGGCGGCTACAAGAGCTTTTACATGGACTGGAACTACGACATGTGGCGCTGCGACGCGTGGAGCCAACCGTTGTGCTCGGTGTGGAAGTTCGCGGATGCGCCCCTGGTGCGGGACGGGTGCACCGCGTGCATTGCCGATTGCTACCGGGATTCCAGCGTGATGCTGCATTTTGCCGTGTCGCTGGGAGACGCGCTTGACCGCCTGGGTGAGGGACGGATAATCGCGGCGCTGAAGGCGCTGGCTGACCGGCGAAACCTCACCTCTCTGGGGGCGGTAGCCGGCAACTTCAAGGTGCTGGACCGGCTGGCGGGGCTGGGATAGTGCAGTAGGGCGCGATCAACGCGCGCCGCTGGAAAACACCATGGGCACGTTGGCCTTGTCCGCTTCTTCCACCTTGAACATCTGCCGCGGCTGCAGGTGCATCCAGCCGGCCACCACCATGTCAGGCGCCTGCTGGATACGGACGTTGTAGGTGTTGACGGAATCGTTGTAGAACTCGCGGCGGTCGGCAATCTGGCTTTCCAGGTCGGTGATGCGTCCCTGCAATTTCAGAAAGTTGTCGCTGGCTTTCAGTTGGGGATAGTTTTCCGCCACGGCCAGCAGTCCGCGCGTGGCCTGGGTCATGCTCTGGTCGGCTTGAGCCTTCTGGCTGACGGTGACCGCGCGATCGTATTGCGAGCGCGCCTGGGCGATTTTTTCGAAGGTGTCGCGCTCGAATTCCATGTAGCCCTTGCAGACCGCCACCAGGTTGGTGAGTTCGTCGTGACGCTGCTTGAGCATGACGTCAATGTTGGCCCAGGCCTTATCAATGTCATTCTTCAGTTCGATGAGGCCGTTGTAGATCGTGACCAGATACCAGACCAGGCCGCCGACCAGGAACAGAAGCGCCAGTAAGATCACGATTTGCATGTCTTCCTCTCCAAAAATAGCTGGCGATCAGAACCCGAGTTCGCCTCCCCCATTCCGAAAAACAACTTCAAGAGCTCAAACCACCGACGGGACGAACAGTCTTGACTTCCAAGCTCACCCAATTACCAACTATCACTTCAGCAACCCCATCTGGCTGAGTACAAACCCAACTGAGACCAGAGTCAATATAGGCCCGCCCCAAATATACAGCGCCGATTTCCAGCCCAGTTCGGAGAGCAGGTCGCGCTGGCTGTGCCAGGAAATCAGGAATGCCGGATTATGGTTGCCCTTCATGAGCACCACCGGCGGGTGCAGGTCAAAGGGAACGGCAGGCTTGGCGGGGGGCGTCATGGGGCCGTTTCCGGCAGGCGGGTTTGGTGCTGCTCCCGTTGCTGCCGTAACCGCAGCGACAACCGGCGCGCCAAAGAGCGAGGCCATGGCCAGTTGGCGGCGCTTCTGTTCTTCGGCATCAAGCGGAGGCGCGGAATGCGCGGCGGGCTGTGCTGGTGATGCCGTGGTCACAGCCATGTAGGACGCGGCGGGCGCGGGGTTTTGCGGGTTTGCGCCCAGCAGGCTGGCGGTGAACAACTCGCGGCGACGCTTTTCCGCCTCGTCAATTTCCGCCGATGAATGAGCAGGTTTCTGAGGCGGGGCGGGAGGATGCGGCAGCCCAACCGGGGCGTGAAATCCCATGGCGGCGGCGAAGGCCGCTCGCGCCTGCAGTTCCTTCTCATCGGGCGGGGGCGCCACCGGGTGTGGCCGAATGGTTCCCGCCGCAATCTTGCGCCAGGCTGCATCCGGGCTGTCGGAGCGCACCGGTATCTCGCGCACCTCAATGCCGGGATTCTCGGCCAGGGTGCCCAGAATGAAGAGCGCGTTCTTGGGCTTGATGCAGTACTCCTCAATCTTGATGGGATGGTCGTAGGAGACCCCATGCATGGCCAGGAAAACCTGCACGTTGGAGGGAATGGGGTCGTCCTGGATCAGGCCGTGGTGGTATTCGTCCTGGAAGTCGCGATGGATGTCCAGTTCCGCGTCGCTGGGGTCCACCAGTACCCGGCCGGTTTCATCCTCCAGGTAGAAGGGCACGTGCAAGCGCGCGTCCACCACCTTCTTCCAGCGCTTGTTTTTACCGGACTGCACGTAAATCCAGACCACGGTGCGGTGGAAATAACAGGGGAGCTGCGAGACGGGAGCGGGAATGGTGTAGGGCCCATTAGCCAGGCCGCTGACTTCCACCAGGCCCATGGCGGCGCTGCGGATCTTGGAAGTGGGTGTGTCCTCAATCAGGCGCTTGCGCTGCAGCATGCGGAAGCCGCGGTAGAACAGGTACACACCGGCGGCGGCGCCGATGAGGGCGTAGATCGCGGGGTCGTTGGCCACAGAACTCGAGGCCAGAAACGCCGGAATGGAGATTGGCGCAAGCATCTACGAGCGTATGGTGCAGGAAAATGGGGCCAGTTGCACGCGAGAAATGCAGGAACCATTACCCTCGTAATCATGGACGGGCGGCGTACGCAGGCGAGGGCGCCCGCGCCACAAAATTCGCGGATGACGCGACGGATGAATGCGGAGCAGACACTTATCGGGCCAGCGCCGGCCGGGCGTGCAGGATCTCTTCGACCGCAGCGATGCCGGTTTCCAGTTCCTGGTCGCTGTTGTAGAAGTGGGGTGAGAAGCGGACGCCGGCGTTGGGCCGCCAGTCCACCAGGAGGTCGCGCTTGAGCAGTTCGGCGCAGACCTCCTGCGAGTTCGGCATGTCTATGGAGACGGTGCCGCCACGCCGCTGCGGGTCGCGGGGCGTGTTCACCCGCCAGCCATGCTGGTCCGCGAGTTCGATGAGGCGGGAGGTCTGGCGGGTGGATTTTTCGCGAATGTTTTTAACGCCAATTTCGGAGACGATCTTTAGTCCCGGTTGAGCAGTCTCCAGGGCGGGAATGTTCGGCGTGCCGTTCATGAACTTATACGGAGGCTCGGAATAACGGATCGGCCCCACTTCAAAGTTGAAGGGGTTTTCATGGGCGATCCAGCCGGTATAGGTGGGCTGAAGCTTGCGTCCCAGGTCCGGCCGAACGTACAAGTATGCGGTGCCGGGTCCGCCGCACAGCCACTTGAGAACGCCGCCGCAGACAAAGTCCGCTTCCAACCGCTGCACGTCGAAGGGGACGGTGCCCAGGGATTGGAAGGTGTCAAGCAGCACGTGGGCGCCCACTTTGTGCGCGCGCTCGATGATGGCGCGGGCATCGTTGATATAGGCGCTACGGAAGATGACGTGCGAAACCGGCACCAGCAGCGTGCTCTCATCAATGGCCTCAAGCAGGCGCTCGGTGGGCACGTGGATGCCGTCGTCGGTCTTGACCATGTGCACCCGCGCGCCGCGGCTGCGCTGTGCTTCCCAGAAATACATGACCGAAGGAAAATTCAGATCGCTGTAGACCACCTTGTTGCGCTTGCCGGAAAAATCGAAGCAGGAGGCCACCACCGCCTGGCAGGTGGTTACGTTTTGAAAAGTGGCGACCGAACCTCGAGTCGCATTCATGAGCGCGCCGATCTGGTCGCCCACCTGGGCGGCCAGCATCCACCAGCGCTCTTCCCAGGCCCGCACGCCGCGAGTGGCCCAGGTGTCGGCATAGCTGTGCAGCGCGTCGTACACGCCGCGGGGCATGGCGCCCAGGGAGTTGCTGATCAGGTAGGTGGTGCGCTCCAGGATGGGGAACTCGGGGCGGTAACGCAGCAGGTCGTCGGTCATGACCCCAACATTGTAATGTCCGCCCGGGATTTCTTCATGGCCAGGTAGAACAGGGTGAGGACAACCACATAGATGAGGCCGCTGATGACGATCAGATGGGAGTAGAACCAGGTTCCGACCAGGGATGCCAGCACGGTCACAATGCCAACCACTGAGAGCCACACCCGGCCTCGCGGGCGCATGGGAAGTGCCGCCAGTTGCGCCGGGGAAAGCTTGCGCCGGAAGGCGATGTGGGAGGAGAGGGTGACCAGCCACACCAGCATGACGCCAAAGAGAGCGGCGCCCAGCAGGGACACATAGGCCGAGTGCGGCGCCCAGCGTTCAGAAACGAGAGCCAGAATGATGCCGAAGCAGGAGGCGAGCAGAGCCAGAAGGGGCGCGCCGGCATGCGTCAGCCGGCCAAAGCGCGCGGGCGCGTAGCCACCACGGGCCAGGGAAAACAACATGCGCGAGTCCACGTATAGGCTGGCATTGGCGCCGGAGAGGGCGGCGGTGAGTACCACAAAATTCATCACGTTGGAGGCGGCGGGCAGGCCGGCGATGCGGAATACGGAAACGAACGGGCTCTCTGTAACACCGGCGCCATTCCATGGCATGACCCCGACGAGAATGACAATGGCGCCGAGGTAGACGAAGGTCAGAATCCCGAAGGTAGTCAGCACAGCGCGCGGCATGTCCGCGGCAGAGCGCGATTCGCCAGAGGAGACGGCCACCATTTCCACTCCCGCAAAAGTAAACAGCGCGAAGGACATGGCCGCTCCCGGGGCCCATATACCCTTGGGGAAGAAGCCGCCATGAGCGGTGTATTGCGGCGCCACGTGGCCGTTCAGCAGGAAGACGGCGCCCATCACGATGAAGGCGACAATGGTTACCAGCTTCACCATGGCAAACCAGTACTCGACTTCACCGAACCCGCCTACCGAGCGCAAATTTATGCCCACCAGCAGGGCGGAGAACACGGCCACCCAAACCAGAGGCTGTACTTGCGGCAACCAAAACGACATGTAGGTGGCGGCGGCCACCATTTCACTGCCGATGGCGATGGCCAGGGCAAGCCACAATCCGTAGCGGGAGATGAAGCCGGCCCAGGAATTCAAATAGAGTTCGGCATAGACACCAAAGGAGCCCGCCGCCGGGTGCACGCTGGCCATCTCACCAAAGGCCACGGTAACGGTCCAACTGATAAGGGCGGCTACCAGGAAGCTGAAGATGACGGCCGGGCCGGCGATCTGAATGGCGGCGCCGGAACCCAGCAACAGGCCGGTTCCGATGGAGCCGCCGACGCCCACCATGGCCATCTGCCCGGCGCTCAACTGGCGGTGTAAGCCGGCTTCGCGGGTATCGGCTGGAGTCTGGGTGGCAGCGCCGGGGTGGGCAGGCATGCGGGCGACATTACCAGAACCGAGCGGCGGCCCCAAATCGTTGCCAGGGCGGTTCAGAAGGTAAGGGAGATCCGACCCTTCCCAGGCTCGAACTACACTTTAGTAACCTGCGTTGCACCTTCGCTGCATTGCCGGTTACGGCGGTTCTGCCTACAATTCAGACGTCCCCCAAGACGCACATTCATGCTTGACCTCGGCAGACGCTCCGACAAATCGGATATCGCGAAGCGGCGGGAGAAGGCCGAAAAGTACCTGCAGAAGGGCAAGATCACCGCTGCCCTGGACGAGTATGTCGCGATCCTGCATGAAGATCCGGAGAATGACACCATCCGGAAAACAGCCGCCGACCTGTACATCCAGGTAAACGATACCCAGCAGGCGGCCAAGCTGCTGGGGGAAATGTTTACCCGCCAGGTGGATGCGGGCGATAGCACCAATGCCGCGCTCACCTACAAGAAGCTGACACGCTTCGCCAAACCGACGCTTGAGCAGACCTTCCGCTACGCGCAGTTCATAGAAGCCAACAACAAGAAGGAAGCACTGGAGGCATACGAGGCGGCGCTGGCCGGCTTCACCTCGCAGCGCAACAACAAGCGGGCGCTGGCGGTGCTGGAACGAATCGTGTTTCTCGATCCCTCGGGACAGAATTTCTGGCGGGCGGGCGAACTGGCGCTGGAATTGGGGGAGGGCAAGAAAGCAGGCGTTTGCTTCCTGAGCGTGGGTGAACTGGAGCAGAAATCGGGCGGCAATGCGGCGCCGTGGTACGAGCGCGCTTATCGCGCCGACCAGAACAATCCCGAGGCGGCTCTGGCCTTTGGCCGGGTGCTGGTGCAGCAGAACAACTTTGTGGAAGCGCTGCAAGTGTTGCAACCGCTGATGAAGAACCGGGACAAGGCGCCAGCGGAAGTCCGCGACCTGTACGGGCGAGCTCTGGTGGGCAGCGGCCGGTTAGCGGACGCCGAGCCGATTCTGTGGGAGTTGTTCGAGCAGAACCCGGAGCGGGCGCAGCAGATTGTGGACCTGGTGGCGGCGCAAATTGACGCCCAGCAGGATGCAGCGGCGGTCGCCCTGGCGCGCAAGCTGGAAAAGTTTCTGCGGGGCAAAGGTGGCCGGCGGGAGTTTGTCGGCATGTTGAGCCAACTATTGGAACAGCATCGGCCTTCCGTGGAGATGCTGGAGTACATGGCCGAGCTGTTCAACGGTTCCAACCGGGAAGCCGACTACTGTCAGACTCTGATCAAGCTCTTCGACCTTTATTATGCGGCGGGGAACTTCGCCAAAGCGGGCGACGCCCTGGACCGTGCGGCGGAGGTGGATGCCTACGAACCAGGTCATCACAGCCGGCTGGAAATGCTGCGGGGAAAAATCGCTGAGCAGCGGCTGAATGCCATCGCCGGGCGCTTCACCATCGTCAGCAAAACGACGGAGACGCAGCAGCAGGAGGAAGAAGCGGACGAGCACAGCATGCTGCAGGACCTGATGCTGCAGGCGGAAATCCTGGTGCAGTACGGCATGCGCAGCAAGGCGCAGGAACGGCTGCTGCGCATTCAGCAGCTGTTTCCGCACGAAGAAGACCGCAACGAGGAATTACGCCGCCTGTACATGAATGTGGGGCTGGCGCCGAAATATACAGGGGAGGAAGCGGCGCCGCTGGCGGCGGCCGCGGCAGCCGGAGCGGACACCGCGCCCAGCGTTGTGACTCCGCCCCCGGCAGCGGAAGTGGCCGCGGGAATAACGGATCGGCGCGCGCACACCGCGCCCAAAGAACCGGACATCGAGGTCAACAGCCTGCAGTGGGTGACAGAAACCGCGCGCAAGCTCTATCAGCAGGCCAACGTCAAAGGCGTGCTGGGGGCGGCTCTGAATGAGATTGGAATGCGCTGGGGAGCGGTGCGCTGCATTGGCGGACTGCGCAGTCCGGGCAAGCCTCCGTCTCTGGTTCTGGAATACGCCGGAGCGGGGATTCAGGCTTCGGAGCTGCCGGTTCGAGTCAAGCTGCTCTCCGGCCTGCAGGATTTCGCCATCCAGCACGGGCCGGGGATTATTCCTCAGGCGGCCAGGGAATCGGAGCTGAGCAGCATCGCCGAGGAACTCAATTCGATGGGCGAGGGCGCTCTGATGCTGTTGCCTTTAAGCGATGGCGCCGATCAGGTGGGCGTGCTCATTCTGCAGAGTCCCCCGGGGTCGGACTGGCGGCCCAGCGATCTGATGCTGCTGCGCACGCTTAGCGACCAGGTTGTGCTGGCTTTGCACAACGCGCGCCTGCGGCGCCTGGTGCGCAATTTGTCGGTGACTGACGAAAAATCGGGGCTGCTGAAGCGGGCCTCGTACACGGATGTGCTCATGTCGGAGGTGGCGCGTTCCTCCCAGCAGGGCACGCCCACCACGGTCATGCTGATGGAATTCGGGAAGGGCGCGGCCATGGTCAAAGAGTTCGGGCAGAACGCGGTGGAGGCGCTGATGCGGGAGGTGAGCCAGTCCATCTCCACCCACATCCGGCAGGCCGACGTGGCCGTGCTTTACGATCTGACCACAATAGCGCTCATTCTGGCCGACACGCCAGAGAGGGGAGCGCTGCTGGCATTGGAAAAATTACGCCGCATTCTGGCAGACGTGCGCCTGCCCGGACGGGATACGCCGCCGCCCAATACCGTGGGCGTGGCCGAAGCGGTGACGCGTCCGGCGTACGATGCCGCGGATATTGTGACGGAAGTGATCAACCGGGTGGAGTCGGCGCTGGAGAAGGGCCGCTCGGCCAGCAATCGGGTATGCGCGCTGCAGTCGGAATTCGAGCCGGCGGCGGCATGATTGGCGATTGATGCTGGCAAATTGGAAATTGGCCGGGGAAATCGTCAGTAGCAATCTCACCGCGGTTAGCTGAATGCTGATTGCTCAGTGCTGACCACTGGTTCTTCAATCGTCGATCGAAAATCGGCAATCGTCAATCTGAGACCTTCCATTACATTGGTAATCTGGGCTGCAGCCCGCGCTGGTTCTACTATGGAATTGCAGCTGGGCTCTGCGCCGTGTTTAGACTTGACTACATCTCCTGTCTGCTCACCATCCTCTCCACTGTTTTGATTGGCAAACGTTATTGGCATGGCTGGGTGTTGGCCGGCCTAAACAGCGTGATCATTTGCATGATCGCCAGGAACACCGCCCAGTTCGGCTTTATCCCCGCCAACGTTTTCTGCCTTGGCCTCTATGCCTATAACGTGCGCGCCTGGCGCCGGAATGAGCCGGTCTCGCCGCGCCCGCGCCACTGAGCCCCAAAAATCCACCACCGAGAGACAGCGGCACACAAAAAAATTGGCGATTGAAGATTTGCGATTGATGATTTTAAAACAGCAGTCAGCACTCAGCGATCGGCATTCAGCCAGGCTGGGCTGATAAAAAACACCACCTTGCGGCTCAGCGACAATCGTCAATCGCAAGTTTCTTCTCTTTGCCTAAGTGTCTTCGTGCCAGGTGTGCCGGCCACTCGCCAAGCCCGGCCCGCAGTTGCTAGACTGATAGGTTTGGCTGCGGCCGAACAAATTCTCCGTCCAGGTTTCCCCGATGTTGAGAGTGAATGAGATTGCCATTGTGAGCGGCGCGCGCACTCCGATGGCCGACTACCAGGCAGGCAAGCTGCGCTACTTCACAGCGCAGGAACTGGGCGCGATCGCTGGCAAGTGCGCCATCCAGCGCGCCGGGCTCGATCCCCAGGAGTTCGACCATTGCGTGATGGGCAACGCGCAGCAGACTTCCGGCGACGCGCTCTACGGCGCGCGCCACGTGGCGCTCAAGGCAGGGCTGCCCATTGAGATGCCGGCGCTGACGGTGAACCGCCTGTGCGGCTCGGGCATGCAGGCGATTGTGAGCGCGGCGCAGATGATGCAGTTGGGCGAGGCCAGGATGGTGCTGGCCGGGGGCATGGAATCGATGTCGCAGGCGCCGCATGTGATTCGTGGCGCGCGCTACGGCTTTGGGCTGGGCGAAGGCAAGCTGGAAGACTCGCTCATGGTGGCTTTGCTGGATACGCAGTGCGGGCTGTACATGGCCAACACCGCCGAGCTCTATGCCGAGCAGCAGGGCATCACGCGGGAAACGCAGGACGAGTTCGCGCTGCGTTCGCAGCAGCTGGCCGATGCGGCCTACAAGGGCGGGCGCTTGCAGGAAGAAATCGTCCCGGTGCAACTGAAGAACAAGCGCGGCGACCTGACGGGTGAGATGTTCAGCGAAGACGACCACCGGCGCGCCAACAGCACCATGGAGGGCCTGGCTAAGCTGCGGCCCGCGTTCGGCAAGAACGGCACGGTCACCGCCGGCAATGCCAGCGGCATTGTGGACGGCGGTGCGGCGGTGGTGATGTTGCCGCTGGCGGAAGTGCAGAAGCGCGGGCTTAAGCCGCTGGGACGGCTGGTGAGCTGGGGCATCGCCGGAGTGGAGCCGAAGCTGATGGGTCGCGGACCGGTGCCGGCTTCGCGGCTGGCGCTCGAGAAAGCCGGGCTCAAGCTCGAGGACATTGACCTGGTGGAAGTGAATGAGGCTTTTGCCGCGCAGTACCTGGGCGTGGAAAAGGAACTGGGTTTGGACCGCAACAAAGTGAACGTGAATGGAGGAGCCATTGCGCTGGGCCATCCCTTGGGAGCGACCGGCACGCGGCTGGTGATCACCCTGCTTTACGAGTTGCGACGCAGGAAAAAGAAATACGGGCTGGCCACCGCGTGTATCGGCGGCGGGCAGGGCATCGCGGTGATCGTGGAAAGTTTGGGATAGCGCCGCCGCTTCAGCGGTCCTTTGCGCGGGCGGGACGGCCGCGAGACAGCCGGCAAGGTTGCCGGCGCTACATTTCTAGAGGAACTGATATGCAGATCAGAAAAGTTGGCGTTCTGGGTTGCGGGCTGATGGGTTCGGGCATCGCGCAGGTGAGCGCGACCGCGGGATTCGACGTCGCTGTGCTCGAAGTGGAGCAGAGATTTCTGGATAAGGGGTTCGCCGGAATAGAGAAATCACTGGCCAAGCTGGCGGAAAAGGGCGCGCTCAAGGATACGCCTCAAGCCGTTCGTGCCCGGTTGAAGGGCACAACCCGGCGGGAAGACCTGGGCGATTGCGATCTGATTATTGAAGCCGTGATCGAGAATGCAGAAGAGAAGCGCAAAATGTATGCCGCGCTCGATTCCGTCGTCAAGAAAGACGCCATTTTCGCCAGCAACACTTCTTCTATCCCCATCACTGAGCTGATGACGGCCACCAAGCGCCCGGAGCGCTTCGTCGGCCTGCACTTTTTCAATCCCGTTCCCCTCATGAAGCTGGTGGAGGTGATACGCACTATCGCCACCGCCGACGAGGTTTACGAAACTGCCTACGATTTTGGCAAGCGCGTGGGCAAGGTGCCGGTGCGTACCAGCGACAAGTGCGGCTTCATCGTAAACCGGCTGCTGGTGCCCTACCTGCTGGACGCGGTGCGCGCCTATGAAGAAGGCGTGGGCTCGATTGAAGATATTGATCAGGCCATGAAGCTGGGATGCGGATACCCCATGGGCCCGCTTACGCTGCTGGATTTTGTGGGGCTCGACACCACCTACTACATCACCCATGTGATGTTCGAGGAATTCAAGGAGCGGCGTTTTGCTTCGCCCCCTCTGCTCAAGCGCATGGTGCTGGCGGGCTGGTACGGTCGCAAGTCGGGCAAAGGGTTCTACGACTACAAGGATCCTCAGAAGCCGGTGGCGCAGGATGCCGCCCTGCGGGGCTTTGCCGCGGAAGAAGCGCAGGCCAAGATCGCGTAATTCATTGGCCGCGGAAGAACGCGGATACACGCGGATCAAAATCGAAGAGGAAAATCAAATGTCCTCAGCTCCCGTTACAGCGAACTTTGAAAATATCCTGTTTGATAAGAAGAACGCGATTGCCTACGTGACCGTGAACCGGCCCAAGGTGCTGAACGCTCTCAACATGGCCACCATGGAGGAGCTGCGGAGGGCATTTCATGCCATTAAGCAGGATGCGGAAATCCGGGTGGTGATTCTGACCGGGGCGGGCGAAAAAGCCTTCATAGCCGGCGCCGACATAGGCGAACTGGCGCGCAACAACCCGGTGGAGGCCAAAGCTTATACCCACCAGGGGCAATCCGTGCTCAACCTGATCGAGAACTGCGGCAAGCCGGTAATTGCGTGCCTCAACGGTTTCGCCCTGGGAGGCGGCTGCGAAATTGCAATGGCCTGCACCATGCGCCTGGCCAGCGACAACGCCAAACTGGGCCAGCCGGAAGTGAAGCTGGGCATCATTCCCGGCTACGGCGGCACGCAGCGCCTCCCGCGCCTGGTGGGCAAGGGCCTCGCCATGCAGCTAGTGCTGGCGGGCGAGATGATCAGCGCCCAGGAGGCGCACCGCATCGGCCTGGTGAATGAGGTGGTGGCTGCGGCCGAGTTGATTCCGCGCGCCGAAGCCATCGCCCAGAAGATCATCGCCAATGCGCCGCTGGCGGTGCAGTGGGCCATGGAGGCGGTCAACAAAGGCATGGAGATGCCGCTGGCCGAAGGCCTCTTCCTGGAGGCCACCTTGTTTGGCCTGTGCTGCGCCACGGAAGACAAGAAAGAAGGCACGACGGCGTTTCTGGAGAAGCGCGCGGCAAAATTTAAGGGCAAGTAGTGAGGAGTGTGGTCGGAAACTGTCATTGAAATGAGACGCAAGGTCCTTCGACTCCGCTGGTCGCGATTCGCTGGCGAATCGCGCAGCGTCGCTCAGGATGACAATTCATCTGGGAACTGGGAACTGAGAACTGCATGGTAAACGCGATCCACATCGGCCGCTCCGTGAACACCTCGGCGGAATTCAAGGCGCTGGTGGAGTTGTTAAAGACGTTAGGCCTGGAGAGCGAGTCGGCGCCGCCGGTTGGCAAGAACCGTACGCTGACGTTCGTTGCGCCCGCCGGCAAGCTGAGCCTCGGTTCCAAGGGAGGGGGCAACCTGCGCGGCCGAGCCGAAGGCACCGACCTGCTGCTGGAGGTAACGGATCCGGACTCGACTTATGCGCTGCTGGAGAAGCGCGGCCTGAAGCTCATAGCCGATCACCACGAGGGCACCTCGCGGCTGTTCGTGGTGGAGTTGCCGGGCGGCATCAAGGCAGCGTTCTTCGGCGCTTCAGGCCCGATTGCACCGGGGATAGCGGGAAACCTGGACGCTCGCGGGCTGCGGTTTGGGGTTGTGGTCAGCCGATTCAATGCGTTTATCACCGAACGCCTGCTGGCCGGAGCGCTGGATGGGTTGCGCCGCACCGGCGCCCGCGAAAAAGAGATAGAGGTCGTGCGCGTGCCCGGCAGCTTTGAGATACCTGCGGCAGCGCGCACTCTGGCCGAAGCCGGCGGCGTGGATGCGGTTATCTGCCTGGGCTGCTTATTGCGGGGCGAGACTCTGCATTATGAGGTGATAGCCAACGAAGTGGCGCGGGGCATCGGGCAGTCGGCCCAGGAGACCGGGGTGCCGCATGCGCTGGGCGTGCTGACCTGCGACACGCTGGAACAGGCGATTGATCGCGCCGGGCTGAAGAGCGGCAACAAGGGCTTTGAGGCGGCGTTGTCGGCGGTGGAAATGGCCCGGGTGAAGCGCGCTGTGGGCGGCTCAGCTTCGGCGAAGAAAGCCGTCGCCCGCCGGTCACAGGCCTCCAGCAAGGGCACGCCTCAGCGGAGGACGCAGTTTCGGCGGAGGGCAGACAGCCGATAGCTGAACGCCGAGAGCCGCCGGCGCAGCCTGAAGTGTTGTTCGCGCCGATGCTTTAAACTGACCAATGACCACTGGCAACTGATGATCGGTTCATGGGCACACGGCGCAAATCGCGGGAACTGGCCTTGCAAATGCTTTTCCAGGCCGATATGGGGGCACAAAGCATGGACCAGGTGCGGCAGACGTTCTGGGGTGAGCGCGGCCCCGTCTCCCAGGAGGTGCGCAACTTCGCGGAAGACCTGTTCCGCACCGCCATGGAGCGGGCCGGCGAAATTGATGAACTGATCGAGCGTCACGCCCAGCACTGGCGGATGGAGCGCATGGCGGCGGTGGACCGCAACGTCCTGCGCGGCGGGGTGGCGGAATTCCTGGGCTTCCCGCACACTCCCAAGCCGGTGGTGATCAACGAAGCTTTAGAAATCGCGCGCAAATTTTCCAGCCCCGAGTCGGTGCAGTTCATCAATGGCGTGCTGGACAGCGTGGCCCGGGAACTGGACAGCACGGTTACACCATCTCGAGAGTAGAGCAAGGGAACGAGCATGAAGTGGTCCGACGAAGCCAACGAAATTGTGCAGGAATTGCTGCGCGAACTACCCGCCCCCTCCCGCGCGGTGGTGCAGGAAGCCACGGAATTACGCGCCGAAACTCTGACCGACGAGGCGGGAGAGGATGAAGTTGCGATGGAGACGGCGGTCCAGGCCTTCGTCGAATCCACGCCCGCGGACCTGCGGCAGCGCCTGAAACACACTCTCACTTATCACGGCATTGATCCGGAAGATTACGCGACAGCATTCTCATCCGAGTAGCGCACCGACAATCCAAATAATTCTCCGGTGGCCGCATACCCCTGGCGGCAGGCCTACGGCCGCAGAGCCATCAGATTCGGCGGACAACTGGCGGTGGTGTTGCTGCACAGGGAGATAGGGATCCGGCCCAAGTCGCTGAAGCTGTTGCTAACGTCCAAATGGTGAATGGTGCCGTCGCTGGCGCCCACGTATAAATCCTGTCCGGAAAGAGTCAGGGCGGCACTCAAGGGTGTGGCGCTGGGATTGAGCGCGACGGCGCGCACCGCATTAGTGGCGATGTCATAGATAATCACGGAGCTCAGATCGCTAATCACGTAGATATGAGCGCCATCTGAGGAGACCAGAATCTGCTTGGGCGTGAAGTTGCCTTGGCCCAAGGGGTGCGATGTGGGAGTAGCCGTCACCGGTGGGGGACAGCCGGCGGCGCTGGTATTCACCGCGATGGTGGTGATCTCGTCGGAGGCGGCCGCCACTATCGTGTTGCCATCGGGCAGAGCCGCAAGCAACAGGGGGTCGGAACTAGTGGTCACGCTTGGCACATTTGGGGATTGGGGAGCGGCATTGTCGCAGCCATTGAACAAGCTGACGGTGGCGGGCGTGCTCCCGACAAATCCGAAAGTGCCGGTGACCAGAAAGGCGGCGTCGGTGGAAGGGCCAGGCAGATTTATGGTCTGCAGGGCCCGGATGGTTGAGTACACGGAGAGCGTGCTTCCCGAAAGCAGGTAAGCGGTGCTGCCGTCTGGCGAGAACGCGGCGGCGGTTACTCCCGAGAGCAGAAGGGGAGTAGAGGTGCTGCTCTTGGAGTTAACGATATAAACGACGTTCGGGTTGGAGGTTGTGTCGGAAACGATTGCCTGGGTGCCATCGGGAGAAATAGCCAGCACTTTGCCGGGACCGGTACCGAAGATTGTGAAAGTATTGCCGGGGAATGACAAGACCTGCAAGCCTCCGGCACTGCCAAAGTATGCCTTGGCGCCGGTGGAATCGATGGCCATGGAATTGGGCGGACTGGGCAGCGCGATGGCGGTTCCCGCGGTATTCGTCTGGGTGTTAATTGGGATCAGCGAAGCCTTGCACCCGGAGACCCCCAAACATCCTGTGCTGGCCACATAAACATTGCCGAAAACCGCGGCGCCGGTCACCGTCGTTTTCACCACATTGCTGGAATAAACCTCGTACAAGTTGACAT
>DATGGJ010000166.1:0-7643 GCA_035308585.1 Terriglobales bacterium | reverse complement strand
TAGCGCGACGCACGTGCTCGGCCTCGCTGCCGCCTTCCTCGAGAATGCCGCCCGCTTCGCGGCCCTTCATGTTCAGGTAAACGCCGGCCAGCCCGAGCGAATAAGCATAGGTTTTTGACCAGTCCACGGCGGCGAAGCCGTCGCCCAAGCCCTCTTCCGGCTTTTTGCCGTCTTTGAGCGCCAGCAGATTGTTCTGCCATAGCCACGTGTTGGTATGGAAGCCGCGTCGAAACGAGTTGAATCCGTGGTCTGAAAGCACAATCAGAAGCGTGTTCTCGTCCGCCTTGTCGATAACCCGCCTGAGCAGAGAATCGCAGCGCTGGTAAAACTCTCCTATTTTCTGGCCCAGCTCGCGGGCACGTTCGGGTTCGAAGCCGGGATGCTCAGAGTCCAGAAAGCGCCAGAACATGTGCTGCAGGCGATCGGGTGTGTCGAAGAGGATAAAAAACAATCCTTCCCGGAAGCGCTCCAGTTCGTGGAGCATCATCCGTTCGCGCTCCTGCATGACCAGTTCGCATTGCGCCATGTAAGCCTGCTCGTCGAAGCGGCCGTTATTGTGACCACCATGATCCTCGGCCATGCCGAGCGTAGCGAACAGGCCGATGCTTTCCGACAGTTCCTTTCCGTACTCGGCGGGATAAGCCACGGGGAAGGGCGGGGCGGCGGGATCGAAGTTAACCGGAGAGGCGTAAAACTCCAGCTGCGGTTCGAGTTGCCGGCAGTAGAAGCGCACAATGCCGGTGGCGGACTGCAGCATGGATATCTTGAACTTCAAACGCACCCATGGGCTCCAGCCTTTCTCCGGGACTTCGATGATGGCTGGGGTGCCGGCGCTGGAAATGATCAGCTTGTGGCCGGGGCGGTCCACCTTCGCACGGATTTCCGCCAGCACATCGGAAGCAGGATTGGTGCGTGTATTGCGCGGGCCGATGACCCGCGTCATCAGCTCAGTGCTGCTCTCCAGGTACACGACCTGCTCATGTTCCTTGGGCTGCACCGTGCGGTCCTGCGTATAAAAGGTGCCCGTGCCCTGGCTGCCACGAAGATCGGGTACGCCCACGCCGGCCAGCATCCTGCCCGTCAAGCTTTCGGTGGGGAAGGTGCAGGGGCAGCGCAGGACCACGCTGGGCACGCCCGCCTTGCCCAGGTGCTGCCACACGGGCATGCCGCGGCGGCGATTGACGACTCGCGGCAGAGCCAGCATGCTCTTCGGCCGTTCAAAGCGGCTGAGCGCGATATCAGGCAGGTAGGTTTGAGGGTCGCGGCATATGAAATCGAAGATGCCGTGCCCGCCCGGATTGGTGCCGGTGGCGAAAGAGGACCAGGCGACTGGGGTCTCCGCCGGATAGGTGGTCCGCAGGCGGCTATAGGAGCCGCTGGTGCGTATCTTGCCCAGATTGGGCAACAGGTTGCGCTCGAGCATGCTCTCCACGATGCTCGGTTCCAGGCCATCCAGCCCGACGACAATCACCTTTTTGTTCATAACCGTGTCACTTACTGGCCCTCGTGGGGTGGCTCCTCTGCTGCGCCTGACGGCTTGATATAGTTAATGACCTTGCCGCAGGTCACCAGCACCTTGTTCCAGAACATTAACAGCAGGCCGACGACAGTGGCCACGCCCGAAGCCAGACCCATGATCTGGTCCGGGCCTCCATACAAAGCAAGCAGTTCAGGTTTGATCATCATAGCCTTGGTTTCCTTTCAACTTGAGGTCCTCGTGAATGCCCACCGGATAAATGGCACAGTTATGCGAGAGCGAGCAAGCGGTACATCGAACGGTTTTTCCCCGGCCGCTAGACTTGAATACCGTGGCGGCCACGGCCGGGGAGCAGTATCAATAGATCGCGCGGTACGCCACAATCGTACTGGCCAGCGATATGGCGGTCCCTACGCTGCGGGATGCGATGCTTTTAGCCGCGCTGCTGGGCACGAAAAGAATGTCGTCCGCTTGCAACTGCAAGTCCGGACTTTTCGCCGCCATGATCTTCTTCAGCGGGACAGTTATCTCTTTGGGACCTTGCGGTGTCTTGCGAATAATTTTTGATTTGTTGTAGGCGGCGGTGGTATCGGCCCCTTCGGCCATGGCCAGGGCCTGCAGCACGGTCAATTGTCCGCCATTGTCCATGATAACGCCGGTAGGGCGCCGAACGGCTCCCACGACATATACGATACCCGCTCGTGAGACTACCACGGTGTCTCCCGGCAGGACGGGCACATTGGCGGCGACATTTTTCTGCGGGTCGTTCGACAGGTTCACGGTCTGCACATTGCCGGGCTGGCTGCGATGGGTAATGCTCACCATCTGCCCCGCCTTCGGTGTCGTGCCGCCGGCCAGTGAAATAACGTCAAAAAGATGGCGAGGACCTATAACCGGATAAACCCCGGGTTTTTGTACTTCGCCCAGGATGGAGATTCCCTGGGTGGCAAATTCCTCCTCGAAAACGGAAACCTGGGGGTCGGAGAAATAGCCGCCCTCCATCAGTCGCTTGCGTATGGCGAGGGCTGCGTTCTCCGGGGTCATGCCGCCCACATGCACCGCTCCCACCAGCGCAAGCGTTACATCGCCATTGCCGCCAACCCGTACCCTCTGATCATAATCAGAAGCGCCCAGCACGCCGATCTTGAGCAAGTCGCCGGCCCCGATCAGGGGCTCGGTTGAGGTCGGTGCCGCCGATGTTGATCCGGTTTCCGGCACTCCGGGCAACGTGGGAGGCGTCTTGTCCTGATGCGCCGACTTGGAATCGGTCAACGGAGCGGTGGTATTGGTTGATTTGGGTTGCGCGTAGCTGCTGTCGGGCTGCGATTGCTGACTCTGCCCGAAGGCCAACACGTTCCCTGGCAGCAAGGAAGCTGCCACGATGCTGATCAGGACTGCGATTCGCTTCACGGTATACCTCGCTTACAAACTACAAATTATAACCAGCGCCGCTTCTGGCGGCATTGCAGGCCGCTCAAAGATGGGGCGCGGCTGAGGCTCAGTCATCAAAATGGGGCAAGCTGCTACTGCTCTGCCGGAAACCGCTGGGGGGCCAGCTTGGACGAAAGGACGGTATCCAACGCGGATCATGTACTGTGTACGGGGCCCGGGGTTTGCTCTTTAAAGCCCAATCCCTTCATTGTGGCACAACGGATGCCCGCCTGCACTCGGCGAGCATCCGTCGTGCCTATCATGCTATTGCACGGTCAGCGTCACCGTCGTGGTCTTGGTATTGACACCAGGCGAAGACGCATTGACGGTGATGGTGTAGGAGCCCGCGGCAGTTCCGCCCGTGCCACCACCTCCGCCGCCACCGCCCGAGGAGGAACCACCGCCTCCGCAGCCAAATAGCAGCAAGGTGAAGGCAAACACCAGGAACAGCACCATTCCCATGCCGAGCTTACGACGGCGTGAGCCGACTCCGATGCCCGCCAGGGCAATGCCGGGCAGCGGCAGCCAGATGGCGTACAGGGGCAGGAGGCTGTGGCCGTTGCGCGGCGCCATCAGGGCCGCCGTGGGTCCGGTTGTGGTGATGGTCATGGTTGCTTGTACCGGCGCGCCGCCGGGAGTAACTGACTTGGGTGTGATGGAGCAGCCGATGCCGGCGTTGGAAGGTGCAGTGCAACTCAAAGCCACCGCCGCGCTGAACCCGTCCTGCGGTGTCACCGTGATGGTGGACGAAGCAGAACTGCCGGGATTCACCGGCGAGGGCGTGGCTGCACCGAGTGTGAATCCGGGTGGGGCCACATTAATTGGGGCATGGAAGGTGACCGCCTGCATCAACCAGGGGCTGTTTAGCACGGTAGCGGAGGGATCGATGCCGGTGACCGCGCCGCCATTGATCTGGTGCTCGGCATTGTTGCCATTGGCGCTGATCAGAACCGTGGTAAATCCGTTGCCGGCGCCGGTTACGGCGTTGCCCACCATGGCCGCGGCGATGATCAGGTTGTTGGTAAAGGTGGTAGTTATTTGCCCGCTATCCGCGACGGTGCCGGTGCCGGTTTTGAAGTTGGCAGAGGCCGGGTTGGTGTCAAGTGGACTGGCGGGATCCAGGCCGCGGTACTCCAGGATGCGAATGTCCGGGGTAGCGGCCGACCGGTTGAAGGTAACGGTGACGCTGGTGTTGCTTTTGATGTTCTTGGCGTACCAGATGGTCTGGCTCAGGCTATTTCCCGTATTCGCGGTTATAGCGATGGCCTGCGCATAGGTATTGCCAGCGTCATCGGTGACCCCGCTGACTGCGGAAGAGGTGTCGCCCCAACCGATGATGACTACTTCCAGGTCCCCGGCCGTAGACGGGTTAGCCAACGGGACGTTTACGGAACTCTGGGATTGCGTGCTGAACGACTTTTCAGCGCGCTGGACGAAGTTGACTGGACCATTGCCGATCGCATAGGTGTAGCCGCCGGTAGCTGTAGTGCTGCCGCCGTCGGGATTGGTGACAACCACATCCGCGGCGCCGACGTTCCCTGCTGGCGTGTTGCAAGTGATGGTTGTCGCGTTCACAACATTGAGATTGCTCACCGGTTCTCCACCGATGATTACTTTTGCGCCGGTCTGGAAACTGTTACCACTGATGGTGATAGGCGTGTTGCCGTTGGTCACGCCCGAGGGCGGTGTGATGGAACTGATGCCAGGCGTGACTGTGTTGTAGGTGAAAGCCGCGACAAGGGAAGCATTTTTCCCATCCACGTTCTGAACAGTGATGTCCTTTGGCCCGGGATTATCGGCCGGCATGTTGCAGTTCAGCGTAGTACCTGAAGCCACCGCGCAGTTCGCTGCCAGAACGCCACCCGGTGCGGTGCCCACAAAGACCATGGCTCCCGGCTGGAACCCGGTGCCGGTAAGGGTCACACCGGTTCCGCCAGTATCCGCGCCATTGTTTGGCGTAATACTGGTCAGAGTGGGCGCCGCGAAGGCAGGAGCCGCCTGGCCTGTGGCACGGAAGGCGGCCATCTGCATGACCCACGTGCCGGCGGCCAGGGTCGCGGTCGCGCCGTAGCTGCCAGCAGCTCCAGCCACTTCATATTCGTCGAGGTCGCCAAAGGCAGTAATGCCCAACAGGGTGTAGCCGCTTCCTTTTGCCGTGAACTGGCTCGAGGTGGTGCCTCCGCCGATCAGCAGGTCACCGGCATTGTTGGTGTTTGCGTTGCTGCTATTAGCGGAGCCTGAGCTCCCGTTTCCACCTGAAGAGGTGTCGAGCGGACTGACGGTATCGATTCCGCTGAATTCGTACACGCGAATGTCAGGAGTGGCCGGCGTCTGATTGAACGCGACCGTGATAGTGTTGCAGGCGGGGCTGCACCCGGATGCCGCGATATTCTTGGCATAAAAAATAGTCTGCGAGACGTTGACCTCGTTGTTTACGCCGAGAGCTGGGGCGTAGGCGTTTCCCGCCGTATCTGTCACCGAGGTCACGCTGGAAGTAACGTTGCTCCACCCGATGACTACAACGTTCAGGTCACCAACGCTTTGCGGATTAGTGAATGCTACGCTTGTGCTGCCTGGATTGTTGGCTTGCTGCACGAGCGCTTGACCGGCGAGCGAAGCCGGCAAGAGCAGAAGCGAAATGCCCATTACCAAGCCGGCCAAGGCAGAGACACGCCGGCACCCTTTTCCCCTACCCAAAGATTTGTTCACAGATTGAACCTCAAAACTGAATTTTTAATCTTCCTGGAAGAGCTGCGGCGGAGGCGCCGCGCCGCTACCAGAAAGCCGGCTCCTTTGGGGGAGGAGAGAAGCTAGGGCTTCCGGCGCGGGCCAGCAGTATACCCACTGGCCAATTACTTTGTGAAGCAGATTTGCTACCATCACTAGTGATAGTAAGTACTTTGTTCGCAACAGCCTGCCGTGCTTACTCCGGTCGCATATGCAACCTTTTGCACATCCGCGAAGGGGTTTTTCTCTGGAAGCTTGGCTTGCGGGAAAATCCTGAATTGGGAACTCGCACGGGGTTGCAGAAGGGTCTTTCGATAACGGAACTGTTGTAGACTGCAACTTCCCATTCTGGGGCAGTATATGTCGGAGGCTCTGGCACGGCACCTTATCAAGGGCAGCGAACTGGCCGTTGCACTCTGCGCCATAGCAGCCGGCACCCTTGGCGGCAGCCTTTTGCTGGCATCGTGGTGGCTCCGCCACGAAGGGATTTCGACACAGCCGGGCACTCCGATTCCGGTTCGTCTGCGCTTGGCCTTTCTGGCCCTGGCGCGGCGGAAGCGTCTGGCGGTAGTAGCGGTGACCCTTTCCTGCCTTCTGGGAAGGGCGGCACTGCTCCCGGTTTTCAAAATTCCCACCCCCCACGATCACGATGAGTTCAGCTATCTGTTGGCGGCCGACACTTTCGCTCAGGGGCGCCTGACCAATCCACCGCATGCTCTGTACGAGTTCTTCGAAAGCATGCACATCAACCAGCGGCCCACCTACATGTCCATGTATCCGCCGGGACAAGGGATGATTCTCGCTTTCGGGCAGTTGCTGGGCAATGCCTGGATTGCCGTTTGGCTTATGGCCGGGCTGATGTGCGGCGCCGTGTGCTGGATGCTGCAAGCCTGGATGCCGCCACGTTGGGCGCTCCTGGGAGGCGTGCTGGCCATCCTGCAGTTTGGACTTCTCAGCTATTGGGTAAATACCTACTATTGCGCGTCGTTGCCGGCGCTGGGCGGGGCGCTGGTGCTGGGAGCGTTGCCGCGCCTGCGGCGTAAACCGCAGATCCCTTACGCACTCGTGCTGGCCGTCGGTGTCGCGATTCTGGAGCTCACCCGCCCTTATGAGGGTTTGGCTTTCTGCCTGCCCATAGCAGTTGCCATTCTGTTCTGGCTGGCGGGGGAGCGCAGACCGCCCCTGGCAGTTTCGATGTCGCAGGCGGTTGTGCCCATCACGGTTGTCCTGGTGGCCACTTTGGCGTTTCAGGGCTATTACAACTGGCGTGTTGTCGGTCATCCCCTGGTCATGCCTTACGCCGTCAACCAGCGCGCCTATGCGGTGGTGCCGCTCTTCACCTGGCAAACGTTCCTGCCGCAGCCTGTTTATCACGATGCCATGATGCGGAATTACTACCTTCGATGGGAGGTACAGGAGTACCAGCGCACCGTTGCCGTGGGCTTCCTGCGCATGACCGGCATCAAGTTGTACCGCTATGTGATGTTCTACTTCGCTCCCTTTCTACTGGTTCCGCTGGCCTGGTTTCCCTGCCTGCTGCGCGACCGGCGACTGCGCTTGCTGCTGATTGTTCTGGCCCTGACGCTGGTCGCCCTGGAAGCGGAGGTCTGGAGCCATCCTCATTACGCAGCGCCGGCCGCCGCCATCCTGGTGGCGCTCGCGGTGCAGGGCTTGCGGCATCTGCGCATCTTGAAGTGGCGTGGCCTCGCCTTGGGACGCTGGGCAGCGATCGGCGTGGTCGTGGGCTGTTTCGCGTTTGACGCGGCCTGGATCAGCGCCGCCAGTGTTCACGTTAACGAGAATCGCTTGTATTTTCTGGGTAATTCCGCACGGGCCGCGATTCTGCATCAGTTGCGCCACACCCCGGGAACCCACCTGGTATTTGTGCGCTACGCTCCGGCGCATTCGGCCCAGAAAGAATGGGTGTACAACCGCGCCGATATTGATGACGCCAAAGTAGTGTGGGCCCGCGACCTGGGACCAGCGCGTGATTCCGAACTGATCCGTT
>DATGGJ010000165.1:0-2887 GCA_035308585.1 Terriglobales bacterium | reverse complement strand
GCTGGGCGAGAACGGTGGAGCTCGCCACCCTGGCGGAGGGGGCGTGGCAGCGCCGCAGTCCGCCTTACGGCTGATCTTTAATCCCCCGATTGTAGCACTGGGTTTGCCATCGAGCTCAGCTTTTGGGCGGAGGTCCCGGGCAGGTCGAGCTCAGGACGCCGGCCCGCAACTCAGCCGGCGGATATTGTTGGTTATCATATGATTTCAATTTCTGATAAATGACACAAAATAAAGGCTTGTTACAGCTTCAACTCGGGTGTAGGGTGAGGGCCAGCGGAGGGTTGGGCTGGTTTATGCCCCGAGTTCTCTCTGTCTCCTATGATGTGGCGCTGCTCAGCAGCCGCCAGATGCTGCTGGAGAGCCTGGGCTACGAAGTAACATCGGCCTCCGAGTTCGAGCAGGCTCTGCGGCACTGCAGCCACGGCGCAAGGTTTGATCTCTTCGTCCTCGGCCACTCCATTCCTGCGGCCGATAAGAATGCTCTCATCGCCGCCTTCCGCGCTCACTCTCCCGCGCCTGTGGTCGCTTTGAAAAGAATGGGCGAGGAGTTGCCCATGGCCGCCGACTTTCAAATTGAACCGGACCCTGCCCAGTTGCTGGCGATTATTTCCCGCATCATCTCCAACCGCGCCGCCTCCGCCTGAGCGCTCACTGCGCCTTCAGCGGCCAGCCGCTGCCTGGCTTCGCCCTTCCTGCTTGCCCCGGTGGCTGCGATTCGATAATCTCCGGTTTCTTTTGCGGAGAGAAGCATGAGAGCTATTTGCGTGGGAGTTGCCGCTTGCCTGTTGTCAATTGCCGCCGGAGGGCAGCAGCCCGCGAAACCCGCCCTGGACGCCGCCTACAAACTGATTGACACCTACGTCGCCCGGCAGATGAAGGCGGAGCAGATTCCCGGGCTCGCCCTGGCACTTACCGACCGCAACGGCCTGCTGCGGGTCACGACCTACGGCTATTCCGACATAGAAACCAAAACCCCGGTCACTTCAGAAACCCGCTTTGAGATTGGCTCCATCTCCAAATCCTTTACCGCCATTTCGCTGCTGCAATTGCGCGAGCAGGGCACGTTTGACCCGCAGCAGCCCATCACCCGCTACCTGCCGTGGTTCTCCATTCACTCCAGGTACCGGCCCATCACCGGCCACGACATCATGACCCACACCGCGGGGCTGCCGCGCGACCGCGACGACGTGCCGTCCTCCCTTTACCAGGCGGCCGGCGTGCGCGAGCGCTGGACCGGCTACGAACCGGGCAAGTATTTCGCCTACTCCAACATCGGCTACCAGATCATGGGCTACGTGCTGCAGGAGATCACCGGCAAGCCCTATGCCGAGACCGTACGCGCCCACATCCTGGAGCCGCTGGGGATGACCCACAGCGACGCGGTGTTCACCAACGACACCTACAAGCGCCTGGCCATGGGGTACATGCCGCTTTATGACGACCGGCCTTACAATCCGGCTGAGCCGCTCATCCCCGCCACCTGGCAGGAATATGCCGCCGGCGACGGCAGCGTGGTTTCCACCGCGCCCGACCTGTCGGCCTACCTGCGCATGCTGCTCAACCATGGGGCCGGTCCGAACGGCCGCATCATCTCCGAAGAAAGCTGGAAGCTGCTCACCCAGCAAGCGGCCAAAGTGCCGGGCGAGGAGAATACCTGGTACGGCTACGGCATTTTCAGCCGCGAGGTGCAGGGGCACCGCTACATCGGGCACTCCGGCGGCATGACCGGCTACAGCACGCGCATGGAGGGCGACCTGGACAGCGGGCTGGGGGTGGTAGCGCTGGAGAACGCTCCGCTGGGGCCGGAAGACATCGCCTCCTTTGCGCTGCAGGCGGTGCGGGCGGCGCAGGAAGGGCGGCCCTTACCGCCTCTGCCCCAGGAAGTGCCGGTCATTAAAGACGCGGGCGACTATGCCGGAACCTACGCCGCGGGGGGCCGCAGGTTTGTGGTGGCCAACGATGGCGGTCAACTGGCGCTCGCTTATAAAGGCCAGAAAATCATCTTGCAGCCGCGGGGCACGGACTCCTTCTTCGTGAATCATCCCGACTTCACGCTCTTTGATCTGCACTTCGGGCGCGACAAGGGCAAGGTGGTGGAGGCATTTTATGGCGGCGAGTGGTTCACCAACGAGCGCTACGTCGGCCTGCGCCAGTTTTCCTCCCCGCCGCCGTGGGCCAGCTATGCCGGGCATTACCGGGCTGCTCCGGGCAATTTCCGCATCGTGCTGCGCAAAGGCAAGTTGTGGCTGATCGCGCCGGAGGATGACGAGATGACCCTGACGCCGATGCCGGGCGGCTACTTCGCCCTGGCCTACCCGGGGCGGCCGGCGCGCGAACGCATCAGCTTCGATACTCCGGTGCACGGCAAGACCCTGCGCGCCACTCTGAGCGGGGTGGCGTATTACCGGACGTTTACACCATAGCGGTCAGCAGTCAGCACTCAGCCAAGCACATTTTGGAGTCATGCTAAGGGCCTTCAGGCCCGAAGCATCTCGCGTGCGCCGCCGCCGCAGTTGTGGCGCGGGCGCTGACGGAAACGAGGGAAGAATGTTGCCGATAAAATCCTCCAGGATATATCCACGATCTTCCGCTAGGTCCCCCGCCGAAAACGCATTCTGCAATGATTCATCACTGAGTTATGGGAGGCTTGCTTCGGGCTAGTTATCTCGTCCCCCTTCCCGGGAACTCCCGCCGGACAAACTCCATCGCCTGCTCGCGATTCTCCAGCCGTCCTTCCAACTGGGCATCTTCTACCGCGGCCAGAATTTCCTTGAACTCCGGCCCGGGCTGGTAGCCGGCGCGGATCAAGTCGTGTCCGGTGAGCAGGGGACGCGGCCGCACCTGGTCGGCGGGCGTGGACTCGAACCTCTGCCTCACAAAGTTGTAA
>DATGGJ010000164.1:0-2139 GCA_035308585.1 Terriglobales bacterium | reverse complement strand
TTTATCGCCCAACAACGGGACCGCTTGCCGCTTGAATTTCGCATTCTGCGCTATAGCCCACGCTCCTGGACGCCGGTGGATTCGCTGGTGATCGAAGCGAACATGGTGAAGGAACTGAACCATTACTCCGCCAAAGTGGCGCTGGAGCGCGAGAAAATCCTGGCCAAACTGGGCCCGGAGCTGACCGCGGACCTATATCCCAACTCCTCCTGGCGTGACCATCCTCCCGGACAGGACACGCAGAAAATGGGTACGCTCGCGCCTGTCCCCCCTGGCGCCGGCGAAGACAGCGCGCCTTCCCTGGCCGGGATGGCAATTTCACAGCTTGAGCTCCGCCCCGAACTAGGCTCCAACGACTGGGTGGTTTCCGGGGCGCACACCGCTTCCGGCAAGCCTCTGCTCTCCAACGACCCTCATCTGGGGCACCAGATGCCGGCGTTGTGGTATGAGGCCCACCTGACAAGCGGAGACTTCGATGTGGCCGGAGTTACGCTGCCGGGCACACCCACCGTGGTTCTCGGGCACAACCAGCGCATCGCGTGGGGCTTCACCAACATAGGGCCGACGGTGGAGGATGTATTTATCGAGAACTTCAACTCCAGCGGCCAATACCAGACTCCGCAGGGGTGGCAGGAGCCGCAGCGCCGCCACGAGGTGATCCACGTCAAAGGCCGGCAGGACGTCAGCTTCGACGTGCTGGTCACCCGCCACGGACCCATCATCAGCGACCTTATCCCGGGGGAAAAGCGCATGTTGGCGCTGCAGTGGACGCTCTACACGCCCAACTCGCTGGCGCTGCCTTTTGTGGACGTGGATGCAGCCCAGAGCTGGAATGATTTTCGCCAGGCCTTTTCCGCCTGGGTGGCGCCGGGCCAGAACGTGGTCTATGCCGACGTGGACGGCAACATCGGCTACCAGGCTACAGGGCGGGTGCCTATCCGGGCCTCTGGCGACGGCAGCCTTCCCGTCTCCGGTTCCGACAATAGCCATGAGTGGACCGGCTATGTCCCCTTCGATAAGCTGCCCAGCGTGTTCAACCCGCCCTCGGGAATTCTGGCCACGGCTAACGGCCGCATTACCCCTGATAAGTACCCCTACTCTCTAAGCGTGGAATGGGGACCTCCCTACCGCACCGAGCGCATTTACAAAGTGCTTGGGGCGGACAAAAAATTCACTCCCGCCGACATGCTGACCTTGCAGACCGACGTTTACTCCGCCTTCGACCGCTTTTGCGCCGAACGTTTCGTATACGCTCTGGACCACGAGAAGGGGATCTCTCCCCGGACGCGTCAGGCGCGCGAACTGATGCGCAATTGGGACGGGCGCATGCTGGCCGATTCGGCGGCCGCCGCGGTGGAGGCTTCCGCCCGCGAGGAACTCTACCGCGAGTTGCTGGAGCCCAAGCTGGGAGCCGCTCCCGCGGACGGCAATAGTGAAAGCGGCCTGAGTTGGAAAACCTACGAATGGTTCATGAGGCCCGTGTGGCTGGAAAATGTGCTGCTTTATGAGCCGCAGCGCTGGCTGCCCGCGAAAAAAGATTACAATCAATTGCTCGCAGGGGCGGTGGAGGCGGCGCTGCAACGGCCGGACGTGCCCGCCAACCTGGCCGACTGGCAGTGGGGCGAACTCAACCCGGTGGAAATCAACCATCCCATCTTTGGCGCCATTCCCATCCTGCGACGCTGGGCCGGGCCGGGGCGGCAGCCGCAATCGGGCGACAGTTACACCGTCAAAGCCGTGGGCCGCCATTTTGGACCTTCCGAGCGCACCACGGTTGATCTCGCCAATCTCGACGATTCCACTCTCAACATCGTGACCGGGCAGTCGGGGAACCTGTTCAGTCCCTATTACATGGATCAATGGCCGGCGTGGTTCAGCGGCTCTACGTTCCGCCTGCCATTTTCCGCCCAGGCCGTGGCTGCGGCGCGCGCGCACCAACTCGTGCTGCAACCAGAGAAATGATCGAAGTTGCGGGAGCGCCGCCAGGCCGCTGAACTACTTTGCCGGGTCAATTTCCTTGACGTCTATAGCCTTGCCAACAATGTCAATGAACTGCGTGGTGGAGGGGGCGCTGGTGGTGGTGTCGAAGATACGCAACTCACCGCCTTCGATGACATAAACAACATTGCGATTGGGGAT
>DATGGJ010000163.1:0-1908 GCA_035308585.1 Terriglobales bacterium | reverse complement strand
AACGGCGCTGACGGCGCGTGCGCCACGCTCGAGCACGGCATTGCCGATCACGTCATTGGCGGCAGGATGCTGGGGCAAAGTGACCACCACCCCGCCGGGATGAATGATGCCGGCCTTCTCGCCCGCGATTTCGGCAATGGTGTTGCCCAGAAATTTCTGGTGATCGAGAGAAATGTCGGTGATGACGGAAACCACGGGCTCCACCACATTGGTGGCGTCGAGGCGGCCGCCCATGCCGACCTCAAGCACTGCGATATCCACCTTGGCCTGGGCAAAATGTTCAAAGGCGATGGCGGTCAGCATCTCAAAAAAGCTGGGATGCCAGGGAAGTTTTCCGGCGGCGGCCAGGCGGTTGGCGATTTGCTCCACGCGTTCGTGAATCGCGGCAAATTCCGCATCGCTTATTTCCTCGCCATTGATGCGGATGCGCTCATTCAACCGCACCAGGTGGGGCGAGGTGTAGAGCGCGGTGCGGTATCCGGCGGCGAACAAAATCGAGGCCAGGGTGGCGGCGGTGGAGCCCTTGCCGTTGGTGCCGGCGATCAGCACATTAGGAAAGCGCCGTTCGGGGTGCCCCAAGGCCGCCAGGAGCACGCGCATGTGAGCGAGGTCGAACTTATGGGAAGGCGTGCGAGCCAGCTCGTGGCCGAGCGCATACAGGTTCGCGACTGCGGAATCGTAGGACATAAGGCAGCTGTCAGCCATCAGCTTTCAGCTCCTCGGATTTAGCGATTTTATCTGAAAGCTGAGAGCTGGCAGCCGGGAGCTACGCCGCCATAAAAGTCAGCGCGCGCGCGATGTAGAGCTTGAGCTGACGGCGGTGGATGACAGCATCGAGCATGCCGTGCTCCAGCAGAAACTCGCTGCGCTGGAAGCCTTCGGGCAGCTTCTGGCGGATGGTCTGCTCGATGACGCGAGGACCGGCAAAACCGATGAGCGCGCCCGGCTCGGCGATGTTCAGGTCGCCCAGCATGGCGTAAGAAGCGGTCACGCCCCCGGTGGTGGGGTCGGTGAGCACGGAAATGTAGGGCACCCGCGCCTCGTGCATGCGGGCCAGGGCGGCGGAGATTTTTGCCAGCTGCATCAGGCTGACTACGCCTTCCATCATGCGGGCTCCGCCGGAAGCGGAGATGATAACCAGCGGCGTTTTGGTGTCGGTGGCGCGCTCCACGGCGCGGGCGATGGCTTCGCCCACCACCGCGCCCATGCTGCCGCCGATGAAGGAGTACTCCATGGCGCTCACAATGACGGGCCGCCCTTCCAGCTTGCCGCGGGCGTTTATCACCGCGTCTTTCAGTCCGCTATCCGCCTGCGCCTGCTGCAGCCGCTGGCGGTAGGACTTGAGGTCTACGAACTTCAAGGGATCGGTGGAAACCAGGTTGTCGTCCTCGACCTCATATTTGTCGTCGTCGAGAAGCTGCGCCAGGCGGGTGCGGGCGTCAATGCGGAAGTGGCGGTCGCACTTGGGGCAGACATTGAGGTTCTCCGCCAGGTCCTTCTTCCAGATAATCTGGCGGCACTGGTCGCACTTCACCCACAAGCCCTCGGTGCGCACCTTCTTTTCGCCCGAGGTGTCCAGCTCTCCGCCTTCGCGCTTGAACCAAGCCATAAAAACCAGTTGTCAGTTCTCAGTTGCCAGTTGTCAGAAATTTGTAATTGAGTAATTGTGCAATTTGTAATTTAAGATCCAGTGCCATTGCAGCTGCCATCGCGTTAGGAAGTTCTAAATTGCCAATTACAAATTATTAAATTACAAATTTACACTTACCCGATTACACAATTACTCAATTTCAATATTCGATTCCCCGCTGGGCCTCCACGCCCTTCTCGTAGGCGTGCTTGACCTGGCGCATTTCAGTGACCGTGTCCGCCAGTTCGACAATTGTCGGATGGGCGTTACGGCCCGTC
>DATGGJ010000162.1:0-6616 GCA_035308585.1 Terriglobales bacterium | reverse complement strand
GTCGAGGCGGTGGAAGTACCTGCCGATGTCGCCGCCACGGTGGAAAGCGGGCGTTTCTAGCAACCAGATCCAGCCTTTCAGCGTTGCCCGGGAAGGGGCCGCCGTCAATCCGCGTACGGGTCCTTGAGATAACCTTCCACCGCAAAGTCCTCGCCAAAACGGTGCAGGCTGACGGAGCGGATGTAGGCGGCTTCGCTCATGCGGCCGAAGCCGGGCCCGGCGGCGAAAGGCACGGAGCCGGTGCCGGCCAGAATTTTGGGCGCATAGTAAAGAAATACTTTGTCCACCACTCCGGCCGCGAGCGCTGCCCAGTTGACCATGGCGCCGCCCTCGATCAGCAGGCTGGTAATCTCCATTTCGCCCAGGCAGGCGACAATCTGATCCATGCCCGGGCGGCCGTCACCGGAGCCCAGACCAACCTGCCGCACCCGCACGCCGTGTTCTTCCAGTTGCTGCCGCTTCCTCTCTTCCGCGAAAGAGCAGATGACCAGCACATCGTCCTTCACCGTTTTTACGATGCGCGAGTCGAGGGGCAGGCGCAGGCGCGAGTCCACTATGACGCGCAGCAGCGGGCGGCGGCGGGGCAGGCCGCTGCGGTCGGTGAGCAGGGGATCGTCGGCGATGATTGTGCCCACGCCCACCAGGATGGCGTCATGCTGGTGGCGCAACTGCTGCACATGGGCGCGAGCCGCCTCGCTGGTAATCCAGCCTCCGCTTACTCCGCCGGCTCCCAGGGCGGTGGGATTGGCGGATTCGCCCGGCGGGGGCGCGATTTTGCCGTCCAGGGTCATCGCCGCCTTGAGCGTCACCAGGGGCGTTTTGTCGCGAATGTACCTGGCGAACGATTCATTAAGCTTGCGGGCTTCCTCCGCTTCCGCCCCGATTTCAACTTCGATCCCGGCAGCACGCAACCGGGCAAAGCCCTGGCCGGCAACCAGCGGGTTGGGGTCGGGCATGGAAGCCACCACCCGGCGGATGCCGGCAGCGATCAGCGCCTCGCTGCAGGGCCCGGTGCGGCCCTGGTGGCAGCAAGGTTCAAGATTGATATATAGCGAGGCGCCGCGGGCGCGACCGCCCGCCTGTTCCAGGGCCAGAATTTCCGCGTGCTTCACGCCTTCATAGGTGTGAGTGCCGATGCCCACGATCTGCGTGTCGCTGACCAGAACGGCGCCCACGCAGGGGTTGGGCGAAGCCAGGCCGACACCCTGCCGCGCCAATTCCAGGGCTTGCCGCATGTAGCGTTCATCAGCTTCGTCGACCATTTAAACCCGTTTCACCACGGAGACACGGAGGCACAGAGAATTCTAGATTGAAGAAAGAAGATTGACGATTGAAAACCCAAGGGGCAGGGCTGTTTGCGTCCTTGGGTCACACCTTGCTATTTCAGTCAGCGATCCGGCCCAGGCCTGGCCATCAGAAGACTGCGAGATCGCCGGCAGCAGAGGTTTCTAAATTGCCAATCATCAATCCTCAATCTCCAATTTCCTCCGTGCCTCTGCGTCTCTGTGGCGAATTGGGTTTACTCGAACAGCGAATCCACGAACGCCCGCGGGTCGAAGGGCAACAGGTCGCCGGCTTTTTCCCCGACGCCCACGTAACGCACGGGCAATCCAAGTTCGCGCGTAATGGCCACCACCACCCCGCCCTTGGCCGTACCATCCAGCTTGGTCAACACAATGCCGGTGACGCCCGAAGACTGAGTAAATAGCCGCGCCTGCTGCAGCCCATTCTGGCCGGTGGTGGCGTCCATGATGAGCAGGGTTTCGTGCGGCGCACCCGGAACAATGCGCTGCGCCGTGCGCCGCATCTTTTCCAGTTCCGCCATAAGATTGACCTTAGTGTGCAGGCGCCCCGCCGTGTCCACAATGACGTAGTCGGTTTGCCGCGCCTTGGCCGCCTGCAGCGCGTCGAAGAGCACGGCTGCCGGATCGCCGCCCGGCTTGGTTTTAATGACTTCCGTGCCCGTGCGCGTGCCCCAGATTTCCAGCTGCTCGATGGCGGCGGCGCGAAAGGTGTCGGCGGCGCACAGCAGCACGGATTTGCCATCGGCGCGCAGAACGTTCGCCAGCTTGCCAATGGTCGTGGTCTTGCCCGTGCCGTTGACCCCAACTACCAGGATGACCTCCGGTTCGCCCTCCACGCTATTCACCGGCTGCGAGCCGTTCTGCGTCAGGATGCCCAGCAGCTCCTCCTTGAGCAGACGCTTGAGCTCGTCAACGTCCTTGATCTGCTTACGATCGGCCTTCTCGCGCAGCTTCTCCAGCACTTCATGGGTGGTGGTAGTGCCCAGGTCAGCACCGATCAGGGTGGCTTCCAGATCGTCCAGGGTAGAACGGTCAATTTCCTTATGAAACGAAACCACGTCTTCCAGGCGCTCGCTCAGGTTCTCTCGCGTCCGGGTGACCGCTTGCTTCATGCGGTCAAGAAAGCCGGGTTTCTGCTCGACACTGCCGAATAATGTCTGAATCATGAAAACGCCGGGAATCTAATCTGTAGGCGCGCTAAACCTTCATTATAGCCAACCGGGGCGGCAGCTTTGACCGCCGGAATGAGCGCAAGGCATCGGACGATTGACAGGGCAACAACACCCGACTATGGTGGCCAGCTGACACCGAATGATCCGCCGGCTCTTTCGGCCTGGAGTCTGCCATGAAGACTTTCGGCATATTGCTGGTTCTTTGCGGGTTGCTCTTCGCTTCTCCATGCCTCCATGCGACTGATGTTTCCGCCGAGCACGGAAACGACATGGTGCACATCGGCAAAGCGATTAATGTAGGCCCCAACGAGGCGCTGGGCGACGGGGTCTGCATCGGCTGTTCCATTCATATCGCTGGACGCGGTAACGGCGATCTCGTCGCCGTTGGCGGCAGTATCCAGGTGGACGGAACCGTTCAGGGCGATGCCGTTGTGGTTGGCGGCAACTTACGGCTGGGGCCAGGCGCCATTGTTCACGGCGATGTCAGCGTCGTTGGAGGCAAGATCTTACGGGACCCAACCGCCCGAATTGACGGCCAGGTGTCCAGTCCTTCTGTGCTGGGCAATGCTTCCGGCCTGGCCCTCATACTCCTCGCGCCGTTTTTGTTCATGCTGGTTGTGGGAGTCGTACTTTGTGTGCTCTGCGTTGCGGTGCTGGGTGAGCACCGCATTCAGACCATCGTGCAAGCGCTGCGCCAGCATACCGGACTGGGCCTGCTGGCCGGCCTGGGCGTGCTGGCCGGGTTCGTAGTGCTGGTGACAGTGTTTCATTGGGCCGGGCCGCTGGCGCCGCTTGTCTTTGTCGCGCTGTCGCTGGGTTTGGTTGTTATGGCGATCGTTGGCTACGCCGGGGTAAGCGCCTGGGTGGGCCATGGGCTGGCGCCCAGCGCAGGGCTGATGGGCGCGGTAATTGCGGGAGCAGTGTTGGTGGGCGTGCTGCAGGCGATTCCCCTCCTGGGAATATTTGCCATCGCCGCCTTCGGATTGTTAGCTCTGGGAGGAGCTGCTCTCAGCGGCATGGGCACCGATCCCGAGTGGCTGGCACAGCGGCTCTCCAGTCGCACGGCAACGCCTCCTGCGAGCGTGGCCGGCGGGCGCTAGCGTGCGTCAGCAATTTCTTGCCGCGGAGCTGAGGAACCAGACTCCTCGCATACAATGAACCCATGTTCACTGGATTGATTGAAGAAGTCGGGCGGGTGCAGAAAATCACGGAGAAGGACGGCCAGCGCCGCCTTACCGTTTCCGCTTCGCGTCTGCCCGGCGAGCTCCACGTTGGCGACAGCATTTCGGTGAGCGGCACCTGCCTTACCGCGGTGGAAGTTCAGCCCCAGTCCTTTGCCGCCGACCTGGCCGCGGAAACCTGGGTCCGTACATCGTTCTCCCGCATTCGTGAAGGCGCCCTCGTCAACCTGGAGCTGCCCATGCGCGCCGATGGCCGCTTCGGCGGCCACCTGGTGCAGGGACACGTGGATGGCACGGGGAAATTTCTGGGGCTGGACCCGATCCCCGGCGGCAACGATTTCTGGCTCCGCCTGGAAATCCCCCGCGAACTGGAGCGCTACGTGGTCCACAAGGGTTCGCTGGCGGTGGAAGGCATCAGCTTGACCGTGGCCAAACTGGAAGGCACCAGCGTGACCATTGCCATCATTCCCCACACCGTCGAAATGACCAATCTCCAGTCTTTGCGGCCCGGCGATCCCCTCAATCTGGAGGTGGACCTGGTCGCCAAGTACGTGGAAAAGATGGTGCGCGGGGAAGAAGCAAGCGCCCTGACGGTCGAACGCCTGATGGCGGAGGGCTTCTGACCCAATAGCGCCGGCTCGCCGCCCGTCTTGCGGCGCGGACGCCCTCGCCTGCGAGTGCTCCAGATGGGCGGCGAACAAGGAATTGCGCTGCCCGCTGACTCCAGACTACTTCTAATCCTGCTGCCCCAACTCCCTGCCCTCTTCCCCGCCCGGCGGCGGTTCGAGCCGCAACTCGTCCAGCTCCAGAAATTCTTTCACAATGGGCTCGCGGGAGCGCACCATCTCGGCAGTGGTGCCGAAAAAAATTACCCGGGCTTCGTGCAGGAAGACCACACGGTCCGCCAGTTTCTTGGCCAGGCGCATGTCATGGGTTACCACCACGCTGGTCAGCTTGAGCTGAAATTTCAATTTCTTGATCAGGTCGCCGAGCAGTTGCGCCATCAGCGGGTCCACCATGGTGGTGGGTTCGTCGTAAAGCACGCATTCCGGTTGCGCCGCCAGGGCGCGCGCGATGGCCACCGAGCGCTTCATGCCCGTGGAAAGGTCGGAGGGCAGCACGTCTCGCATGGGTTTCACTCCCACCATGTCCAGCAGCCCATCCACGATTTGATAAATCTGTTCCTCATTCAGATCACCGCGCTCGCGCAGAGGGAAGGCCACATTCTCTCCCACGGTGAGCGAGTCAAACAGAGCGCCATTCTGAAAAACCATGGTGACCTTCTTGCGAATGCGCTCCAGCTCTTCTTCCGGATAATCGGTGATGTCCTCAAAGGCCACGATCACCCGTCCCGAATCCGGCTTCAAAAACCCCATGATATGGTGCAACGACACCGATTTCCCGACTCCGCTGCGTCCCAGAATGCAGACTGTTTCCCCGGGCAGCACATCGAAGCTCACATCGTCCAGAACTCGATTGGAGCCGAACGTCTTGAATACGTGCTTGAACTCAATGTAGGGCTTGCGCTCGGGTGGCGGTTGCTCTCCCGGACGGGAGGCTGCCGGCTCGAGGTCACGGCCATCAGCGGGCGCGGGGGTAAGCGTGAAATTCATGATTTCTTTGGTTGCCGCAGGCGCGCCTGCTCCCATTCATCTCTGGTATTTAAATTTTCGAACATCGCGGCAGAGAAGGCGAAGCGCGCCAGCTCTTCTTCTTCGATAATACGCACCGGCACCTGGGCAAACAGAGTGTCAATCTTGTTTCGGCCGGCGGCCAAGGCCGGTTCCGCTCGTTCGGCAAATTCGCGGCGATACACCGCGCATAGCGGCTGCAACCCTCCCCCGGCCCGCGGCACCGTCACCACCGCGTTCGAGGCACGGGCCTCGGCCACCAGGTGCTGCAGAAATCTCACCTCCAGGAAGGGCAGGTCCACCGCCAGAATCAGATTGAGCGGGCTGCTGCTGGCGCTCAGCGCGGCATGAATCCCGCCCAACGGCCCGCGCTCCGCGTATTGATCTTCGACTACGGGCGCAAAGGCGGCATATTTGTCCCGTGCGCCCACGATGCGGACATCCCCGACCACCGCGTGCGCCAGACCCAGGGCGCGTTGCAGAAGCGTGACGCCATCGAGGAGGAGCAGGGCTTTGTCCGCTCCCATGCGCGAACTCTTGCCTCCCGCCAGCACAAATGCCGTCAGCCCCGCCACGAGCAGAGAGTACCATCTCGCGTGCCGAAGCCGGGGGTGGGGTGGAAGGTCCGCCTTTCGCCGACGCCTCCGAAAAAGCCGTCTCTCCAGACAAGCTGTGCCTTTACATACTTTTACACTCTCCCAAGTTCTAAGCCCTCGGTGCCAATATTTATAATTGGAGAGCGGCCACTCAGCATCTAAACTGGTAGCAGAAACCCCGCATTTGCATAGGAGTGTCTTTTATGAAGCCGAAGCTTGCCCTCTATCTATATGCGCTGCTGCTGGCGGGAGCCTTGGGTTTGGCCATAGGCTGCTCGCGTGCCCCCAATGACGCTCAGGTTGCGGGTAACGTGCAGAGCAAGATTTATGCCGACCCTAACGTGCAGAGCCGTCAAATCACGGTGCAATCCGCTAATGGTGTAGTTACGCTTTCCGGCTACGCCAATAGCGACGCCGAGCGTGCCACCGCGGCCGCCGATGCTGCCCAGATCGACGGGGTCAAAACCGTCGTCAACAATCTGGAAGTTTCCGCGCCTGCGCAGGCCGCGGCGCCCGCGCCAGAGCCTGCGGCGCAGCAGGAAGAGCCGGCGCCGGCGCCGGAACCCCGTCGCGCTCCCCGTCACCGCGCGCGTCGTGCTCCCGCGGAAGCGAGTAACACCTCCGCTTCCAATGAGATGGCTATGAACTCATCCCCGGCCGCACCGGCCCCGGCGGAGCCTGTCGCTCCTGCCCCGCCGCCGCCCCCCAAGCCGGTCGTGGTTCCTGCTGGAA
>DATGGJ010000161.1:0-2536 GCA_035308585.1 Terriglobales bacterium | reverse complement strand
CGTCATGGGCGCGGGCGGTCTCCAGGCGCTGGCCAAGTCGGGGCTGGACGTGCGCGGCCGCAAAGTGGTGGTGGCCGGCACCGGCCCACTCCTGCTCGCCGTCGCCGCACATCTCAACAGCTACGGTGCCGATGTTTGCCTCATCGCCGAGCAGGTTTCCCGGCGCCGCCTGCTTCAGTTCGCTCTCGGGCTTACCGCGCAACCTTCCAAGTTGAGAGAAGCGCTCTCACTCCGCCGTCAGCTCGCCGGTACCCCTTATCTCACAAGTTGCTGGCCGGTTGCCGCTGATGGCGAAAAAAAATTGGAACGCGTCACCCTGCGCCGCGGCGCCAAAACCTGGAGCCTGGCCTGCGATTACTTGGCCTGCGGCTTTCATCTTGTGCCCAACACCGAGCTGGCCGCGCTCTTGGGCTGCGCCGTAGAACATGGCACAGTCCGTGTAAATGATCTTCAGGAGACTACAGTGCCCGGCGTTTACTGTGCCGGCGAGCCCACCGGCATCGGCGGCCTGGAGTTGTCACTGCTCGAAGGGCAGATTGCCGGGTATGCCTCCGCCGGCCGCTTCGACACCGCCCGCTCTCTGTTTACCAGGCGTAACAGGTTGCGCCGCTTTGCTTCCCGACTGGAGCGAGCCTTTGCCCTCCGTCCCGAGCTGAAAGAACTGCCCCACCCCCAGACCCTGGTTTGCCGTTGCGAGGACGTCGCACTCTCCCGCCTGCGCGAGCACTCCTCCTGGCGCGCCGCCAAGCTGCTCACTCGCTGTGGCATGGGGCCCTGCCAGGGCCGGGTGTGCGGGCCCGCGTTAGAATTCTTACTCGGCTGGCAGCCGGAGTCCGTGCGCCCGCCCGTCTTTCCGGTTCGCGTGGAAACCCTGATGGCGGCCGCTATCCGTGATGAACCTGGAACATCGCTGCCTGATCCCGCGTTAAGGAGCTGATCATGGAATGGAAGGGTGTGATGCCCGCAATTACCACCTGCTTCGATGGCAACCTCAAAGTGGATTTTCCTTTTCTTGCCGGCCATTGCTCCTGGTTGGTGGAGAACGGCTGCACCGGCATAGTTCCCCTCGGCTCTTTAGGGGAAGGCGCCACCCTGACGCCGGACGAAAAACTCGCCATCGTGAACACCTGTGTCAAAGCCGTGGGCAGCCGCGTGCCCGTCGTCGCCGCTGTTTCTGCCCTCAGCACCCGCGAAGCCGTGGACCTGGCCCGCGCCTTCGCCGATGCCGGATGCCAGGGTTTGATGGTCCTGCCGCCCTATGTTTACCTGGGCGACTGGCGTGAAACCAGGGCTCACGTCGCTGCCCTCTTCCAGGCCACCAGCCTGCCCTGCATGCTCTACAACAATCCGGTGGCTTATGGAGTTGATTTCCTTCCGGAACAGATTCAGGAACTGGCCCGCGAGCACCGGAACCTGGCGGCAGTTAAGGAATCGAGCACCGATGTGCGCCGCGTAACCGCCATCCGCGCTCTCCTCGGCGGCCGTCTGGCTGTGCTCGTCGGCGTGGATGATGCCATTGTGGAAGGCGTCGCGGTGGGCGCGGTGGGTTGGATCGCCGGCCTGGCCAACGCTCTCCCCCGCGAGTCGGTCGCGCTTTTCGACTTGGCGCTGCGCGGCGAGTCTGAAAAAGCCATGCAGCTCTACCGCTGGTTTCTTCCCCTCCTCCGCATGGATACCGTGCCCAAATTTGTGCAGCTCATCAAGTTGGTGCAACAGGAGGCCGGCATGGGGAACGCCCGCGTGCGTCCCCCGCGCCTTGAGCTTGCCGGCGAAGAATTGCAGAGTACCCAGGCTCTTATCCGCCGCGTGCTCGCCAACCGTCCCGCCGACTGCCGCACTCCCACCAGGCAAGTGACCTATGCCCGATAAAGCCGCCATTCTGGCCGGCAGCGAGTTGCAGGGACTGTCGCTGCTGGGCTCCCGCGTCGCCTCCGGGCGGGGCCGGGAGTTTCACGCGCTCAATCCCGCCGACTCCAGGCGGTTGCCCCCTGTCTATCATTCCGCCACTCGCGAAGAACTGGATGTGGCCGCCCGCCTTGCCGCCGAAGCTTTTCCCATTTACAGCCGCTTGCCGGGGAAGCCCAGGGCTGCCTTTCTGCGCTCGATAGCAAAAAATGTTGAAGAAATTTCCCAGCCCCTGGTGGCGCGGGCCACGCAGGAAACCGGATTACCCGTCCTCCGTCTTCAGGGCGAGACCGCGCGTACCTGCAATCAGCTGCGCTTGTTTGCTGACCTGGTGGAGGAAGGTTCCTGGGTGGGCGCCCGCATTGACCCTGCCCTGCCCGAGCGCCAGCCCCTGCCCCGCCCTGACGTGCGCTCCATGCTGCGCCCGCTCGGCCCCGTCGCCATCTTTGCTGCCAGCAATTTCCCCATCGCCTTTTCCGTCGCCGGCGGCGACACTGCCTCCGCCCTTGCCGCCGGCAATCCTGTCATCGTCAAAGCCCATGCAGCCCATCCTGGAACTTCCGAGTTGGTCGGCCGCGCCGTGCTCCAGGCTGTGCGCGAGCACTCTCTTCCCCAGGGCGTATTTTCGTTG
>DATGGJ010000160.1:0-3065 GCA_035308585.1 Terriglobales bacterium | reverse complement strand
CGGGCTGGTGCACTTTGGGGAGACGCCGGAGGGCTCGCTGGCCACGGCGCTGCGCCATGAAATCGAGAGCCGCGATGACGAAATCAAGCGCCTGCGCAAGGAACTGGACAAGGTCCGGCTGAAGAACGCCGCCTCGTCGGTATCCAGCCAGGACCAGAACGTGCGGGTGATGCAGGGGGTGAAGGTGCTGGCCACGCGGGTGGATAACCTGGAGCGGCCGCAGATGCGCACCCTGATGGACCAGTTGCGCGACAAGCTGGGCTCGGGCGTGGTGGTGATGGGCTCAGCCTCAGACGGCAAGGTGGCGCTGCTGGTGGGCGTGACCAAGGACCTGACCAGCCGGCTGCAGGCGGGCAAAATCATCCGCCCCATTGCGGAGAGGGTAGGCGGCTCCGGGGGTGGGCGGCCGGACATGGCCGAAGCCGGGGGCAAAAACCCGGAAAACCTGGATGCCGCGCTCAGCGATGCCTATTCGCTGGTGGAATCCATGCTGAAGTAGCTACCCCCAGGGCGTGTTTTTGACCCCACGGGAACCAGCAGGGCCCCATCCTCACAAAGCGGCCCGGGCGCCGCCTGTGTGCCCTTTGCCGGATAATTTCTGTACCTGCCGGCTGCCTCCCTCCGTCCTTCCCATGTTCGGAATCCCGGAGTCGGCTGGACTTGGGCCCGGAAACGTTGTATATAGCCTCAAACCGGGCCCGCTTGGAGGCCAATTATGAATGGCGATCGGGTCCGCTACATCACCCACCAGGGGCAGCGTATTCTGCTGGTTGACCTCAGCGGCTGTACAGCCGCGCAGGTGGCCATCATCTGCGACCTGGTTCCCAGCTACGTTACCCCTGAACCCGAGCACTCGGTGCTGCTGCTGGGTGACTTCACCAACGCGCAGGTAGACCGCAACGCCGTGGAACACTTGAAGAAAGCCATGGTCTTTGACCGTCCCCACATCAAACGCTCCGCCTGGACCGGCGCTGCGGGGTTTCCCAAGGCCTTTTACGAGAATGTAAAGGCCTTTACAGTGCGTGAGTTCCCCGTCTTTGAAACTCGCGAGCAGGCACTGGCCTACCTGGTGGGAGAAGAGCAGGAAGAGACGCAGGAGTTGGCCTCACCGGCCTGAGGTCACTCTGTCCGGCCTCCAATGCGACAAACTCAATCTATTGTGTGCGGGCAGCAGGCGCGCGGTTTCCAACATAACGTCGCCTACAATCCCCAGGCTTTGCGGGCTGAGCTTGTCCAGGGTGTCCTGCGGGCTGTGCCAGAACACGTTGTTATAGCCATAAGAGAAATCAATCAGGTCAGCCACGGGCACGCCCATGCGGGCGAAGGGCAGGTGGTCGTCCTCCACGGCGTTCAGGCGCTGGAAGAAATGCGACTGGTAGCCCAGCCGGGTGGCCGCCTGACCCACCAAGTCCTCCAGCCAGGGGGTGGAGTTCTGGTCGCGGTCAATGTCCAGGTCCTTGTCGCCTATCATGTCAGCCAGCAGGAAGCCCTTGATATTCTTCGCCGTGCCGTCCTTCTGCCACTTGGCGGCCAAGTGGCGGGCGCCATAAACGCTGTCGGTATCGCTCCACTGCTTAATTGCCTCTTCGCCATCCAGCCACACCAGCCAGATGCTGTAGCCCGGGCGTTTTTTCTGGGCGCGCAGGTAATCGGCAATTTCCAGCAGCAGACCGGTATCGGAGGCGGCGTCGTTGGCGCCCACAAAATCGTTGCGTCCATAGAGGGTGTCGTAGTGGCCGGCCAGCACCACTATGCCGTTCTGCGAGCCGGGAAACTTGGCGATAAAGTTGACCATGGGCAGATTGCCGGCGGGGGTGGATGTGGTGAAGGCGTCTTCTTCCAGGTCGTCGCCCTTCAGGTGCGCGCGCAGAAACTGCTCCGTCTTCTTGTGGCCGGGACTGTTGATGTAGCGGGGACCGAAGCTGACCACCTGGCGGGCATAATCCATGGCCTTGGCGGCGTCAATGTGGGGCGGCGGGGCGGTATCAGGGGGCAGCGCTTCCCTGCCCGCCGTGGCGTTCTCGGCCACGGCCGCCGGGTTGGCGGATGCCGTCTGGGCACCACTGTTTGCGCCTGCCGGCTTGTTTTGCGCACAACCGAGAAGACCGGAAACCATCAAGCAAAAGATAAGGCTGCGTGCGGTGTCAGCCACGGTCGCTTGCCTCCCTTGCGTGGCGTTCATGAATCAGTGCGATGATTTGGCGGCTGCGGCTTCCCGCCGCGCACGCCTGCGCTTGGGATGCACCAGCCAGGCCACGGCGATGCTGACCACGTACAACGCCACCATGGGGGCGGCAAAGATGCACATATTCAGAATATCGGTGGTGGGCGTAACGATGGCCGCGATGATGAAGATGATCAGAATGGAATAGCGCAGGTTGCGCCACATGAACCCGGCGCTGACGATGCCCATCAGGGAGAGGAAGAACACCAGGATGGGCAATTCAAAGATGGCGCCCAGTCCGATGATGATGGTCAGGAACAGGTCAGTGTACTCGCCGATGGTAATCATGGGCTGGAACTGGCGGCCGTAGCCGATCAGGAAGTCCAGCGCCTCGGGGTAAACAATCTTGTAGCCAAAGTATCCGCCGGCCAGAAAAAGGAAGATGGTGGAGGTCATGAAAGGCAGCACGTAGCGCTTTTCGTGGCGGTAGAGGCCGGGGGAGATGAACATCCACAGCTGGTAGAGGACGAAGGGAGAGGCAACAAACAGACCGGCCAGGAGCCCAATCTTCAAGTACATGTTGAAGGGCTCGGTGGGGTTCAGGTAGACCAGCTTCTCCGGCATGTGGTTGCGCTGCAGGGCTTCCATGATGGGCCGCTGCATGAGGCCGAAAATGCGGTCGGCATAGTAGAAGCAGGCGAAGAAGGCGATGCCCACTCCGGCGATGGAGTAGATGATGCGGCGGCGGAGCTCCTCCAGGTGTTCGAGGAAGCTCATGCTGGCCATCTCGTCTTTGCCGTTGCCGCGAGAGAAGCGCCCCGGCCGAACTGCGGGATCAGGCATCGGGCCCCTTGGCAGGCGGTATTAGCTCCGGGGTGGGAAGCTCGGTGACGGAGGCTGC
>DATGGJ010000159.1:0-12243 GCA_035308585.1 Terriglobales bacterium | reverse complement strand
CCGGATGCCGCTTTCTTCAGCAGGAAGCCGGTGATAATCAGGCGATTGATTTCGTTGGTGCCCTCAAAAATGCGGTTGACGCGCGAGTCGCGGTAGGCGCGCTCCGCCGGGTATTCCTCCACGAAGCCATAGCCGCCGTAGATTTGCACCATCTCGTCCACCACGAAATCAATGAACTCCGAGCCCCAGACCTTGATGATGGAGCACTCGATGGCATATTCATCAATCACCTTGCGCACCTGGGCCATATCGCTGGCATGCTCCCCTTGCAGCCGGGCAATGGCCGCGTCCAGCATGCCCACGGTGCGATACACCATGGCTTCGCCGGCGAAAATTCCGCCCGCAATTTCAGCCAGCTTTTCCTGGATCAGGCCGAAATCGGCGATGACCTTGCCGAAAGCCTTACGCTGCCTGGCATAGGCGATGGCGCTCTCGATGCAATAGCGGGCGGAACCAACGCAGCCCGCCCCCAGTTTGAAGCGCCCGACGTTGAGCACATTGAAGGCAATGATGTGCCCTTTGCCGATCTCGCCGAGCACGTTTCCCACCGGCACCGCGCAATCGCTGAGCACCAGCGGGCAGGTGGAGGAACCGCGGATGCCCATCTTGTGCTCCTCCGCGCCCACCGCGAAGCCGGGAAAATTGCGTTCGATGAGGAAAGCCGTGAACTTCTCGCCGTTCACCTTTGCGAACACCGTAAACAGGTCGGCGAAGCCGGCGTTGGTGATCCACATTTTTTCGCCGTTCAGGATGTAGTGCCTGCCATCGGGCGACAGTTCGGCGCGGGTACGGCAGTTCAGCGAGTCCGATGCCGAGGATGACTCGGAAAGCGCGTAGGCGCCCACGATTTCGCCGCTGGCCAGACCAGGCAGGTACTTCTTTTTCTGTTCTTCGGTGCCGAAGTACACCAGGGGAAGGGTGCCGATGCAGGTGTGCGCGCCCCAAGTGGTGCTGAAACCGCCATGGACCGCAATCCGGTCGGCGATGATGGCCGAAGACACCTTGTCCATCTGCGTGCCCCCGTATTCTTCGGGAACATCCACCGAGCTCAGGCCCAGTTCGCCCGCCTTCCTTACCAGGCCGCGGGCCACGGAAAACTCCTTGTGCTCCATCTTCTCGATATTGGGGATGATTTCATTGGCGGCAAATTCTTCCGCCGTCTGCGCAATGAGTGCGTGCTGTTCGGTGAAATCTTCCGGGGTAAAAATTTCTTCCGGCTGGCGCTCCTCCAGCAGAAAGCTGCCGCCGGGAATCTTTGCCGTGGGTACTGCCGTTACCGTGGCCATGGTCGTGCCTCCCTCGGTTCTGGGTTCAACATTTCAGGTTGGTGGTTTCGGGCGTCCTTGAAACGCATTCGCCCCCCGGTTTCAGGCGGACGTCTTAAGCATTTGTGTGTTGGCCTGCAGGCGGCGCATGCCGCGCAGCCAGCGCTCGTAATCGGTTGCTTTACGGCGAAAGAATTCGGCCACCTCGGGGTGCGGCAGAATCAGAAAGCGCTCTTCCGCCAAGCCCTTCACCACTTCCTCCGCCACCTGTTCCGGTTCGAGCGCGGTTTCCAGCAGGAAGGCGCCGCCGCCGAACTCGGCGCGCTTCAGCATGCCGGTGCGTACTCCTTGCGGGCACAGGGCTGAAACCTTGATTCCCTGGTCGCCGTGGGTAATCGAAATCCACTCTGCCAGCGCCAAAGCGGCGTGCTTGGTTACCGCGTAGGGGGCCGAGCCCAACTGGGTGAGCAGGCCCGCGGCGGAAACGGTTTGCAGCAGATATCCCTGGTGGCGCGCCAGCATGTGCGGCAGCACCGCCCGGGCCGCATACACGTGGGCCATTACGTTTACTTCCCAGCTCCGCGTCCAGTCTTCCTCCGCCGCCTCCACTCCTCCCTTCGCCCCTACGCCGGCGTTGGAACAGAAGAGGTCAATGGCCCCGAACTCTTTTATTACCTGCTCCACCAGCTGCCCTACCTCCGGCTGCCGGACAACATTGACGGCGATCGCCTTGCCGCCGATCTCCTTAGCTACCTGCTCGGCAGCCATCCCCTGAATATCGGCCACGATTACCGCCCGCGCCCCTTCCTCGGCGAAGCGCCGGCACAGGGCTCTCCCGATCCCATTGCCCCCGCCGGTGACCACAACTACTTTGCTTTTTACCTGCATAAGGGCGCTCCTTGGCCACTGCTTGTCGGTTTGCGGCGTGGAGGCGCGGATCAGACACAGTCACGCCCGTCCGCCAGGCACATTTGATAAGGAGCGGTGACTTCCCGCCCATTACTACACCATTCCCGCTCAAATTGCAGTGACCTGCCACTTCGCAAACGCCGATCATGCTGGGCGCACAACAGGCGCGTTGTCAATAGCATTGAGCGCTTAGATCGCGGCAGGCGGCGGAGTGCAGGTTTCACCACGCAATGCTCTGTCTATTGTGGCGACGGCGTGCTTTCCGTCGAAGGCGCAAAAAACTGAACTGGTACGCAAATCGGCCAGGACGCAGGCCATTTGGCTTCCCGCTGAACACATGAGCTCCCCCGTCCCAGCATGGTCACCCTCGGCCCCTGGGAGGACGGCGGTATAATTTTGCAGGCGCCGCAGGATGCGAGAGTGGCGGAATTGGCAGACGCACCAGACTTAGGATCTGGCGGGGAAACCCATGGGGGTTCGAGTCCCCCCTTTCGCACCAACGCGCAGCTCGGGCGCCGGGGAGGCAAAACCATCGGCACCACACCATAGAAGGTCTGGACCCAATCTCAATTCCTCTTACCGGTGATGGTCGTCCGTACTGTTCTATGCCGCACGTTTGCGCCGCGGTCTGGCGGAAGTTGCGCGCGCTTTCCGCTCCTGTTCTTCACTCATCATTCGCTCGGGTTTGATTTTCTTGCTGAAAGCCTCCATTTTCTTCAACGTCGCCTGTTCCTCCCTTAGATTCTGGCTGAGCAACTGGGCGACTTTCGAGTGCTTCATCTGCCGGGCCATATCAATGAGCGACTCGTACTCGCAGATCTCGTAGGTTTCGCTCTTAATGGCAGCCCCTACATGGAAGACATCAAGAATGTCTTGTGAAGGGTCCTCTTCCATGAAGGCTTTCTTTTCCTCGATGATTCCTTTGATGCCCTTGCACTCGCTGTCTTCGGGCTCTTCGCCCAGCAGTTCGAAGCACCGCTGCAGACGCTCTATTTGTCCTTCCGTCTCTTCGCGGTGCTTGGCGAAGGCCTTTTTCAGTTGCGAATTTGCGGAATCGTCCTCCAGTTCTTGCAATGCTTGAACCAGTTGACGCTCCGCATCCAGCATGTCTGTCATGCCGTGAATAAAAAGCTCATGTCCAGTTTCCATATCCATCTCCCGTGGTACTCAACCTTTGGATGGATTTGGGTCAAACCAAGTGGCCTTGGATGCCAGGGGATTGCTTATCCGGGCGCAGCGCACGACCAGCAACCCGCGATGTTTCTGTACGTCAGAGGTGAGACTGTGGATAATCCGGTTCTCTGCCGGTACGGGAGCTTGATTCCAAAACCTTGCCGGCCACGTCTGGGGCTGACGGTTCACTCTCTTCCCCGATCTTCTATCGCGAGTCCCTAGCTCTGCTGGGGATTTCGGCAGCAGCGTCGCGTCCTAGAAGAGCGAAGCAAGTTGTTCGGCGATTAATGGTCGTTTCGGAATGCTCTCGCATTCTAGACGAGGCCAGCGCAGGGATTTCAAACAAGCACAAGGAGCGCTCAGAGCAACCCCGTCTACACCGCCGCCTTTTTGGCGCCGATGGTGGCGTTGGTAATGAGGGGCTTCGCCCAGAAGCCCACACTAAGTACGCAACCGAAGGTCACATATAAGAACGCCATTCCGGCACGCAAGCCGAACAGGTCGCCCAGGCGTCCGATGATGAGCGGCACCACAGCACCTCCCATGATGCCGGTACAAAGGATGCCGGCAAATGAGCCGTGGTACTCGGCTACCGAGTTCAGACCCAGCGAAACCAGCACCGGCCACATTATGGAGGCGAAGAGCCCGATCATGGGAAAGGCCACTACGGAGATCCGCGCCGGACTGAACAGGGCCACGGTCAGGCACAGGATGCCCCCCACGGCAAAACCAATGAGCACGCGCCGGCTGTCGAACAGCTTCAGCAGGCCCATGCCGATGAAGCAACCGGCCGTGAGCAAGCCCCAGAACCAGGAAACGGCGGCGGCGCCCGTCGTGTGCGGATCAAAACCGTGATACTGGGCAAGAAATTTTGACATCCAATCCGCCGTGCCCTGCTCGCATCCTACGTAAGCAAATACAGACAAGAAAAATAACCACACCACCGGATTGCGCAGCAGCTTGCGGTACATGTCCAGGGTGCCCGCCTGCTCCTCTTCTGTGCGCCTGACTTCGGGAAATCGCGATGCCCAGGTGATGGCCACCATAACTACCGTGCAGGCTGCGAATATCCAGTAGATGGCTGCCCACGGGAGATGGGGAGGAGTAATGCTCCCCAGCAGGCGCAACAGCCAGTTCCGTCCGGCCGTGCGCGCGCCCAGATTCTGTACGAGGTAGGAATAAACCCAGGGACTGATAAACGATGCCGAACCAAATATGAGCTGGGCAAATGCCGAGTTGAAAGCGAAATGCTCTTCCCCGCCCGCCACCCGCAACAAAGGATTGATGACCACCTGCAGGGTCGCCATGCCGGCCCCCATAATGAACAGGGAGACAACTGCCACTTCGTACGCCGGAAGCAGCGCGAAGCAGGCCGATCCCACCGTGCTGGCGGCAAACGCCGCCACCATCACCGGCTTCTCGCCGAAGCGCTCCACCAGGAAACCGGCGGGAATGGACATCACTCCATAGGCGATAAAGAAAGAAAAGGGCAGCACGGCAGCGGCCGTCAGGCTCACCCGGAAGCTGCTGATGATGTCAGGAACGATCGGCCCCAGGATGTTGGTGAGAAACGACATCACGAAGAAAACCAGAAAAACCAGCACCACCATGTAGCGATTTCGCGCCATAAAGATCCAGGTGTTCGCCTACTCCGTTGTGGTGATTTTTCGAGCCACTTCAAATACCCCCGGCTCGCGCCCGGCCAGGGCGGCCAAAGCCAGCGTCATCATTTGTGCTGGCAGTATTTCCAGAATCGGGCGCACGCTGTCCGGCGCCGCGGGCAGACGAAAGACGGGGAGGTCCGCGGCCTCCCCCGCCAGTTGTGCGGTTACCCTCTGTTCCCGGAGGTCAGCGAACAAGCGGCGGTTGAACTCGGCAGTTCTCTTATCGCCCTCGAAGACCAGCACAAAGCTATCCTCGGCCAGCATTTCCAAAGGCCCATGACGAAAGGCCGCGCTGCTCATGCCCTCGGCATGAATGTGGTCGGCTTCCTTGATGATAAGGGCGCCGGTGCCGGCGGCGGCCAGCGACGTTCCCCGTCCCACCAGGAACAAATGCCGCATGCCCTTTAGCAGCTCAGCCAGGCTGTGAACATAAGTCTCCCAGTGCGCCAGGTAGGCAGCAGCCCCCATTGCCGCTTCCTGGAGCTGGCGGCATACTGCCGTCAGCTCGCACCCGCACAGCAAGTCGGCGAACCACTGCAGGGCAAGAAGCGCGGTCACATAAGTCTTGCAGGAAACAGAAAACTCCTCGCCCGCCCTGGTAATGATCGCGGCCTCAGCATTCTCCGCCAGTGGGCTCCCCAGTGTATTGGTGACCGCCACCAGCGGGCTGCGGCCGTGATTCACCTCGAGCAACCGGATCACTTCCGCGCTCTGCCCCGACTGTGAAACCGCCACCACCAGCGTGTCATGGGCAAAAAAGCGGGTCTGGTAATGGACCAGCTCCGAGCTCTCCACCATCATCGCGGTCACTCCGTGCTCCACCAATTGCACAGCGCAGGGATGCAGAGCATGGAAGGAGGACCCCATTCCGGTCAGCACCACGCGGCGAAACTCGCCCCGCTGCAGGCGCTTCGCCACATTCTCCAGTGCGGGAGTCTTCCGCAGGGACTGCAAGGTCTCGCGCAGGCGTTCTGGCTGTTCCTGAATGTCGTGAAGGTACCTGCCTCGGATTACCCGAAAATCTGCGCGCAAGCTAAGCTCCGGATGCAATGCACTCCCTCATCGCCACTCCACCACCGCGCCTCCATAGGGCTCCAAATCCATGGTCCAGCTCGAACCCTGCAGCGGAATCGGAGCCAGTCCCGCGGGCGTCACTTGACGCAGAGATTTCAAGGGCAGAGTGGTGCTCAGCCTGACTTTTTGCGCGCCCGCGGTGTGGTTCGCCAAAACCACATAGCCGCGCCCCTGGCCATTCAGAGCGCGTACTTCCACCGACGGCTGGTCGCTGCTGAATACCGGCCGTACTCCCGCCCAATCGGCAAATGCCTTGTAAATGCGGTGGGTGGATTCCGGCCTGTCGAATGCTCCGGGCACGGCGGCGAGATAGCTCTCCAGAGGATAAGCGCATAGCAGAGTCTTGCCCTTGCCCACGGTGTTTGCGACCAAGGCCGGCCGCCCATCCTGGTCTACGGCTATTACCTTTCCGCCGTTGACCCGCAGGATGGCGGCCCAGTGGCGAGGGTCGCTGGGAACCGACGGATAATGAAATATCTCCCCCGGCTTCAGGTCTCCGAACGGCGCCACCACCTTGAGCTTGACATCGGAAACCGGAACATGATCGACCAGGCGGGCGCCGAAGAGTTGCTCCATTTCAGGAATAGCCGCATCCGCGCCGACGGAGGCGTAAAGGGCGCCGCCCTGGGAAACATACTCCCTGGCTTTTTCCCAAAAATCGGTGTGTACATGCACCAGGAACGCGTCCGTGCTGGTCAGGGGCGAGGGCAGCAGCAACAGGGGACGCTTCTGCCAGTCGCTGTACTCCCGGGGAAAGTCGGCCTTCAATCCTGCCCGATGCGCCAGCACAAAACTGGACAGCCAAGCGCCGGTGAGCCAGTTATTGTCGTCACTCAGATTCGGCGGCTGTTGGCCGGCCACCGCCATGCCCTCGTCCGTCGAGACGTAGGGGATCGCTTCCGGGCCGGTCAGGCCGAAACGGGAAAAATCGCCGTGCGGTTTCGCCCACTCATTGGGAACAATGATCCCGGCTTCGGCCGCCGCCGGCTCAATGCCGTTCAAGTCCAGTTGTGCCGCGATCTGCGAGAATTTGCGGAACTCGACGCCTTGCGGGCGGTCCTTGCGGTCCCACGTAGTAAGCCCGAATTGGGTTTCGTGGGGCGAGCGCAGGTAAGGCACTTTGCGGTATTGCTGCGGGGCCGCGTCAGTGAAGCACCATAGCAGGAAGGCATTGGCCCCCGCGCCTAAAGACGAGTACATGCTGACCCGATCGAAGGCGGCCACGGCTTCCGGCGTGTACTGCGCGGAAGAGGCTCCCATCTCCTGGATCATGGTCGGTCGTCCGGCGCTGCTCGACAGCGCGGTCTCCAGGGCTGCTCCGTAAGTGCCGCGCTCCGACAACATGGCGTCTGGAAAGAGCTGGGGAGCGTAGATGGTGTAGGGATGAACGCTGAAGAAATCCACTTCGTCGCGCAGATTGTCGGGACGGAATGGGCCGTGCCCCACGTCTTCCATGCTGACCCCAACCACGATCGGGTGCAGGTGGTCGTAGCGGCGGATGGCTCCGGCAATCAGGCGCGTCCAGTTGATGGCCATGGCGTCGGTGGTTCCCTGCACGATCCAGAAGGGCGGCTCGTCGGTGAGGTCCCATCCAATGATGGCGCTCTCCCCGGCGTAACGGCGCGCCAACTGCGCAGCATGGTTCGTTTCCAGCCACAACATCTCAGGGTCGCTTTGCGGGTTGCGCCCATGCCGCCAGGAGACATCCCAGTAAGCCTCGCCCACTTCGCCGCCAATGAACAGGCTGGGATGAAGATAAATGTGATAGCGGCGCGCCAGGGATACGAGGTAATCCAGTTGCTGAAAGGCTTCCGGGTTGAAGTCGCCGGGGCGCGGCTCAAACCACGCCCACATCAGATCAAGGCGCAGGGTGTTGAAGCCCAGGTCGCGCATCTTGGCAAAATCGGCTTCGATGTCCTTGGGATCCCACTGCAGCGGCCACTGCATCGCGGCCTTCGCCGGGACCCAGTGCGCCCCCACCGGGAGAAAGCGCTTTCCATTGCGGGCAAAGTAATTGCCGTCCAGGCGGACAGGCGCGAGCGGCTCCCACTCGCTGGAGCGTTCAGAAGCTGTTTGAGAGGAGGGAGCGGGTGTTCCCCTCCTCCTGGCCTGCGCGACGGAGGGCCACAGTTGCCCGACAGCGATTAAGGTGATAACGCATCCGGCGGCCAGCCATGCCCCTGCATGTTTTCTCACGTCTCCCCCTGCAGACCGAGTGCACTCAGAACGTGTACTTCAACGCGACCTGCAATTGACGCGAACTGTGCGCCGTGTTCGATATGGCGCCCGCTGCGCCGGTGACATCCACAGCGTTGTAAGGCAGGCCGAACTCGGGCGTGTTCAGCAGGTTAAAAGCTTCGCCCCGGAGCTGCAGGTTTTGGCTTTCCCTGATGGGGAAGTTCTTGAAAACGGAGAAATCCACGTTGTACTGTGCCGGGCCGCGCAGCATTCCCCGGGAAGCGTCGCCGAACACATGGGCGAAAGTCTGCCCCGGCGCAAGCGGCGGAAGCGCAAACGCCGCCGGGTTATACCAGCAGGAAATAGTCTGCTGGTTGGAGGGACAGCCCGAGCTCATGGCGTTGGAGAAATTGTAGGGATTGCCGATCAAATCCGGCCGCGGGCCACCGCTTCCTGTATTCGTGGGGTCGAAAGAAAGAGCCGGGTTAAATGCCTGCCCGGAGTACATGGCGATGATGCCGTTCAACTGCCAGCCGCCCACCAGCCAGCGCGCCGGCCCTTGCCCTGCCAGATGGCTCTTCCCAGGCCCGAAGGGCAGCTCATAGGACCACGCGGAAGTGAACTGATGGCGAAAATCGGGAGGATTATTGCCGCGTTCCGCCTTGCGGTTGTAGGTGTTCTGCGGTTCCTCCCACTCATCTTCGGTTACCTGCCCGATCGTGTGCTGCCAGGTGTAAGCATCGAGCATGCTCCAACTGCGCGAAAACCGCTTCTCGAACTTGAGCTGCAGGCCATGAGAGATCGAGCCGGCCTGGTTCTGCATCGTCCGGATGGCGCTGATGTTCGGCACGGAGTTGAAGTACGGCCGTCCCAAATTGCCGGTGGCGTCGGAAAAATTGGAATCCAGCGGGGCCATGGGCTGGTTCAGGTTGCTGAGGGTTGAGAGTTTCACACCATGGGTCCCGACGTAGGCCACCTGCAGCACAGCGGTATTGGACAGGGACCGCTCCAGATTGAAATTCCACTCTTCGATGTAGCTGGTCCGGTTGTTGAACAGCGCCGCGCTCGCCCGCCCCGAAGGATCCGCCAATGTGGGGTACACGGGTGTGGGTAGTCCGGTAGAGAGCCGAGTGGTAGTTGAGGTCACAGCATTTACAGGATTGTTGACTACGTTTTGGCTGAAGAACAGGCCGGTGGGGTTATAAGCCAGTTCGGCGTCATTCTGATCAGCCTGAACGTCGTAAAAAATGCCGAATCCGCCGCGCACCACCGTTTTTTCATCCCAGGGCGTCCAGGCGAAGCCGAACCGCGGGGCAAAGTTATTCCGGTCGGTAACCACGTTTCCGGAAGCGCTCACGCCCGGCATTCCAGGCGCGACAAAGTGCCCGGTGGCGAAATCAAAATTGGCCAGCCGGTTATGCTGCTCCACCATGGGCGTGAACAGGTCGTAGCGGAGGCCCAGATTCAGGGTCAGGCGAGAACTGACGCGGAAGTCGTCCATGAAGTAGCTGCTGAACTCCCACCAGCGCATGCCGAACGTTCCTTTTTCTCCGTCACGGAACGCGGAACTGGGATACCCGAGGAGAAAGCTGGCCACATCGCTGCCCCCCGATCCGTCCACCAGGTTTTCCGTCATCAGCGGGTCAAAGTAGAAATCCCCGCGCGCATTCTGCGTCTGGAAAAAGCCATGCTGCCGGCGTTTGAGGTCGGCTCCCATCTTGAAAGAGTGGCGGCCATGGATGATGGTAAAAGAGTCAATCAGCTGATAATTGTTTTCCCGCAAAAACTCCGGAAACCAATCCGTGCTTCCCAGCGCCCCTACGGTGGTGAAGCCGATAAAAGGCAAGCCTCCGGTGGCCAGCGGATTGTTAGGATCGAATATTCCCGGAATGCCCATTTGCCCGGAAATGTTTTGCCCGGCAAAGTTGGGCGTCGCCTCTACCACATACCGGGTATATCCCAGCTTTATTTCATTGATCTTCGTGGAGGAAAACGTGTGCACGTCGCTCAGCCCGGCGGAGCGCGCCAGGTTCTTCACGTGGCCGGAGAAGGTACCGCCGCCGGCCAAGCCAGGGAATGGGTCGGGGCGTGTATTGTCCACATTGCCAAAGCTGAAGCTGCCGAAGAAGCTGTCTTTGGGCGTCAGTTGATGGTCAACCCGGATGTCAAACGAATCCTGGTTATTGATCAGCACCGGATTATAGAGAAAATTGAACGCCTGGCCGGGACGGTTGGGAGCGGGAAAGAGGTTAATGACCTTCAGGGCAGCTGGATCCAGCAAATTCGCCGGAATAATGTTTCCCTTAAACGGCTGCCGCACCTGGTTCGGATCGGTGGTGAGGGGATTGAAGATCTGGCCAGAGTCAAAGCCGGTGGCGGGGTTGATTTGGCCGGTGAGCAGATCGGAGAAGTTGCCCGTGCGCTCCGCCAAGCTGGGGACAATGGACAGATCCGTCTGCGATTGCCGGATGCGTGTCCCCTGGTAATCGCCGAAGAAGAAAGTCCGGTTCCTGATGATGGGTCCCCCGAAGGTTCCGCCAAACTGGTTTTGCTTGAAGGCGGGGATGGGCAAGGTGGGATCGTCGAAGTAATTCTTGGCGTCCATGGCGGAGTTGCGCAGGAATTCAAAGGCGCTGCCGTGGAGCTGGTTGGTGCCGGATTTCAGCACCACGTTCACGACGGCTCCGCCGCGTCCGATGTCGGCGCCGAAATTGTTGGTCTGGACTTTGAATTCCTGGATGGCGTCAATCGAGGGCTGAATGACCTCGAAACCGATTTGCTGCTCGTTATTGTCGAAACCGTTCAAGAGGAAATTGTTGTTCGTGGCCGTCAGTCCGTTGGCCTGAATGGCGCCGTTGCCACGCTCGTTTTCGGGAATGCCGCCTTGCTGCACAATGCCCGAGGGACCCGAATTGACGCCCGGCGTGAGGTAGGACAGTTCCACAAAATTGCGCCCATTTAAGGGCAAAGCGTGCACCCGGCTCTCCTCGACCACTTGTCCCAGGGACGAGGTTTGCGACTCCACCAGCGGCTCCGCCGCGCTCACTTCCACCGACTGGTTCACTGACCCTATCGCCAGCGTGATGTCCACCCGGCTGGTCTGATTCACATCCAGTTTGAAGGCGGGCTGCACCGCCTTCTTGAATCCCTCCCGCTCCACCGTCACCGTGTAGGTGGCGGGTTGCAGAAGGGTGACGGCGTAATTGCCCTGGCTGTTGGTCTTGACCTGGCGGACAATTCCGGTTTCCGTATTGCGGATGGTGACGGTTGCGTCCACCACCACTGCTCCGGAAGCATCACGCACCGCGCCGACAATGCTGCCCGAGGCGACTTGCGCCGCATTGGGAATTGCGCAGGCAAGGACCAGCGACACGATGCCGGCCACAACACGCATGTACTTCCACGCCATATTGATGTAGCTCCTGCACGCCATGGCCAATCTCCTCGCAGCCCGGAAAAATGCTGCCCTGCCGCGCTGGCCTGCCGACCTGCTGCCCGCCGAAGCGCGAACCGGGAGCTATCTACCGGTGGTTTTGTCAGCTTGGAAAACATCAAGACGACATATGCTTATATGGTTTCAACCAAAAAATTCTTCAAGACCGGCCGGGAGCTGGCTCGGCCCCTGATGGAACTTGCTAAGTAATCTTGTTTAGTGCTGGTTACAGGCAATTTCCCGCCCACAGGAAAAGTTGTGTTTGGCCGGTCGAAGCTGCCTGTTATAGTACTTAGCTGCATTGTATGCAATGCTGATAGGGGGCTCGATGGCCACGCCGCAAGTATTCCAGGCGGTCAAGGCGGAGCAGTTGAAACTGGCGCTGGATGGCAGCAGCTTTGTTCCGTTCTACGAACAGATTGTCAACCAGGTGCGCGCGTTAGTGAAGGACGGCAATCTGCAGGAAGGGCAGACCTTTTGTTCTGAAGGTGAAATCGCGCGCTTGCTCGGCATCAGCAAGATGCCGGTGCGGCAAGCGTTTCAGAAG
>DATGGJ010000158.1:0-4848 GCA_035308585.1 Terriglobales bacterium | reverse complement strand
TGGACAACTGCCAGCACGTGCTGCTGGGCTGCTGCACCAACCTGGTGGATTTTTACCGCCGCATCGGGGTGGAGGAGAAGATTCGCTGGTTTGAGCGACTGGTGTTTGTGGAGCCCGGCGGGCGGCAATCGGCAATTTCGCCCAGCTGGCTACCCGCGCCCCTGCACGCCGCACCTTCGTTTCTGCTGGCGCCGTCACTGGGACTGGGCGACAAGCTGGCGATTGCGCGCGCCATGCTGGCCATCGCGCGCGGCGCCGAGGACAATGGCAGCGAAAACTTCCGCCAGTGGCTGGAGCGGCATGGGCAGACGCCGAGGGCTATTGACCGCTTCTGGAAGGTGGTGCTGGTGAGCGCGCTCAACGAGGAACTGGAGCGCAGCTCAGTGCGCTACGGGGCGCAGGTTTTTCGTGAATCGTTTCTCAAGTCCGCCGCCGCCGGGCGCATGGGCGTGCCCACCGTGCCCTTAACCGAGCTCTACAACGCGGCTGGAGATTATATCCAGGGGCGCGGCGGGGAAGTGCGGCTGCGGGCGCCGGTAGAGGCGTTCAACACGGAGGGCGAAAGCGTGCGCCTGTGCGTCGCCGGCAAAGAGCTGACCTGCGACTTCGCGGTGCTGGCTCTGCCCTTCAACGCCATTGGCGCGTTGCTGCCACGCGGCGAAGATGCCGAACCCCTGCGGCGGGCAGCCGGGCAAATGGAGAGCTCGCCCATCACCGGCATTCACTTGTGGTTCGATCGCCAGGTTACCGAATTGGAGCATGCCGTCCTGCTCGACCGCACCATCCAGTGGATGTTTCAGAAGTCGAAACTGCTGGGCCGTTCGGTGGATGGCGGCAGTTATCTGGAACTGGTGGTGAGCTCTTCCAAGAGCCTGGTGGAAACATCGCGGAATGAGATTGTGGAGCTGGCGGTGCGGGAGCTGGGTGAGTTCTTTCCCCAGGCGCGCCAGGCCAGGCTGGTGAAAGCCACAGTCATCAAGGAAGTGCACGCCACTTATTCGCCGGCGCCCGGAGTGGACCGCCATCGTCCTCCCGCCGTCACCGCCTGGCCGCGCGTTTTTCTGGCCGGAGACTGGACCTCCACCGGCTGGCCGGCCACCATGGAGGGCGCGGTGCGCAGCGGTTACATGGCGGCGGAAGCTCTGGCCCGCGCCGCGGGCGTGCGCGGCACGCGCTTTCTGGTTCCCGATCTTCGGGCGCGGGGATTGATGCGCCTGCTGGGCTAGCCGGCATTGCTGAGGACGCTGTGGTTGACGGACCATAAGCCAACGATATAGCTTGCTGTTTCCTGCAAACCGCATTGGGCGGAAGACTCAAAACCCTTTTCGGCCGCGCTCGGGCAACTCCTGATTCGGGCGCGGAGCAGTTTGCCGAGTCTGGGCTGGGGATGGCCGACCAGGAAAACAGATTCTCAGTGGAGGTGACGCGGTGAAGCACGGCAACCACATGGATGGCGAAGGCGTGGAACGCAAGCTGCACGATCCGGTGGCAGACCGGCTTACGCCTCTGGAGCCGCTCGATATCGCACGTACAGGTTCGGTGGACGCTCTGGTGCGCGCCATGAGCCGCACCGCTTTTACCGGGCGCCAGCTGGGCGAGGCCGCGGACGTGCTGGAAGCCATGGCCCGCGACAAAGATTGTTTTGTGGTCATGACCCTGGCCGGCGCCATGACCGTGGCCAAGCAGGGCCTGATCATCACCGAACTGATTGACCGCGGCATTGTGAAGGCCATTGTTTCCACCGGCGCGCTCATGGCCCACGGCCTGGTGGAGGCCACCGGACGCGCTCACTTCCAGGTGAACCCCGATTTCAAGGATGAAGAGCTCTACGAGGCTGGCTACAACCGCGTTTACGACACCATTGAGCCGGAGCAAAACCTGGACGACGTGGAACGTGTGGTCTTTCAGGTGCTCCAGGTTTGGAACCCGGAGGAGATCGTCTGCTCCTGGAAGCTGAACCAAGCCATCGGCAAACACCTGCACGAAACCATGGAGGAACGCGGCATTCTGAAATCGGCCTATGAAAAGAGCGTGCCGGTATTCGTGCCCGCCTTCACCGACTCCGAGCTGGGGCTTGATTTTGCCCTCAACAACCGCATGCGCGTCCGCGAGAATAAGCCCAAGCTGCGCTACGACCCCTTCGAGGACCTGGAGCACTTCGCCGCCACCATGCTGAAGCAGAAGCGGCTGGGGATTTTCACCATTGGGGGCGGCGTGCCCCGCAACTGGGCGCAGCAGTTTGGGCCTTTTATCGAGCTGCGGCGGCGGCGGGGAGGGGAAGACGTTCCCCTGAAGCGTTACCACTACGGCCTGCGCATCTGCCCGGAGCCGGTTTATTGGGGCGGGCTATCCGGCAGTCCTTACACGGAAGCCGTTTCCTGGGGCAAGTTTGTGCCTCCCGCGGAAGGCGGCAAGTTCGGGGAGGTGTTCGTGGACGCAACCGTGGGCCTGCCCTTGATTGTGGGCGCGGTGCTGGAGCGCCTGGACAAGGGGGCGGGAAAATCCGAACCAGAGAAAGCCGCCGCCAACCGCGGGCGCAAGGCGCTCAGTCGAAAATGATGAAAATGGCGGCGGCGATGACCGTGGTCCACAAGCCGCGCTTATCGCCCACCGCGGACTGGGTAATGTTGGCGGTACGCACAATTTTGTTGGAGATGCGGTAAATCTCCTTTTTCTCGTCCCAGGAGCGGTCAGGGTCAAACTCCACGTTCAGAGTGGTGGCCAGCATCTCGGCCGCCAGTTCCTCAGCATAATCGCCCGCCGCCTCCTCCTTTTCCCCGAAGGAATGGTGCTCGCTCAGATAGCCGTAGGTGTTGCGGTCGGCGGGAATGGCCACGCCAATGCTGGCCGCCAGCAGGCGATGTGGCTCGCGGGTGGAATTCTCCGCCACCACGGCAAACACCACTTCACCATGGTGCAAATATTTCAGTCCCTGGGTGCGGGAAAGCAGCTTGCACTGGGGTGGAAAGATGGATGAGACGCGAACCAGGTTTTGCGAAGCGATGCCGGCGTCGCGCAGCGCCAGCTCAAAGGAGGTGAGACGTTCCCGGTGTTTCCCTACACCCTTGGTAAAGAAAACCCTCTTGGGAACCATGCTTAGGGCCAATTCCGCAATCCTCCACCGTGTGGAATAAGTGAAATTTTCCACAATCTAACACAGCGCTAAATTGCGTGCGTGAAATTTTGGAGAAAAAACAAGGCGAGAGCCGCAGCTCCCGCCTTGGCGCAGCCGGGCTGGTTGTCAGCTGCCTTTAACCGACGCAACCTGGATGGTGGTGCCCTCCGCGGTCCCAGTGACCGTCGCTTTCTGGCCGGCCAGTTTGTCCACCTCGGCCTCGTGCCCCTTGAGAGTGTAGACGGTATCTCCCACCAGCAGGGCATAGCTGGAGCCCTGCTTGACGCAGGCGCGGGTGCAATCGGCCGCGTTGGCCATCATGTGCTTGGCGCCGCACATGGAATCCGTGACTACCCCACTCCAGCTCTGCTTCTTGGCCTTGGGCGGCTGCGCCGCGGCCAGGCCGGCGAGCAGCACCGCGGCGACCATAAAACCCATAATCTTGTGCAGTCTCATTCATTCTCTCCGTGATTTTTTGTTAAATTACCGCCAACTGGCGTACCACCGCCCGGACTTAGCCTGCCGGGCACAACTACAGATTGCCCAACCGGCAAATGGTTTCACAGCTTGCCGCCCTACGCCCTTTCAATCTTCACGTTGTTTACCTTGATGTCCTTGAGCGGCCGGTCCTGGGCATTGCGCTTTGCCTGGGTGATCTTATCCACCACGTCCTGGCCCTCCACCACTTCGCCAAAAATGGTGTGCTTGCCGGTGAGCCAGGTGGTGGGCGCTACGGTGATGAAGAACTGCGAGCCGTTAGTGTTGGGGCCGGCATTGGCCATGGCCAGCTTGCCAGCGCGGTCGAACTTGTGGGGCGAGCCCTTGGTTTCGTCCTCGAACTTGTAGCCGGGGCCGCCCATGCCGGTGCCGCTGGGGTCGCCGCCCTGGATCATGAAATCGGGAATCACGCGGTGGAAAATGGTGCCGCTGTAAAGCGGCCCGGGGCCCTTCTTGCCGCTGACGTGGTCCTTCCAGTCGCGCTTGCCCTCGGCCAGATCAATGAAGTTCTGCACTGTTTTAGGTGCATCTTTTTCGAACAGGCGGCAGGTGATATTGCCTTCGCTGGTTTCAAAAATGGCGTAGGTTCCAGGTTGTCGAGTCATGTAGCTAGTTTATCGCAGCTACTGCTTGGGCGCGGTCTTGGCCGTGGGCTGCGCCTTGCGATGATGCGGCGTGACATGGTGCGGCGCAGCGCGGCCTTCCACGATGGCGATGTGCTTAATCTGCACGGGATGGAAGGGGCGATCGTTGCTGTCGCGGGGCATGCGGGCAATCTTCTTGACCAGCTCCACCGTGGCCGGATCGCATTGTCCGAAAATGGTGTAGTTGCCGTTGAGCATGGCGGCTTGCTGGCCGGTGAAGGCTACTTCGGTGATGAAAAACTGTGAGCCGTTGGTGTTGGGGCCTGCGTTGGCGTAGGCCAGGCGTCCGGGAACACTGAACTTCAGGTCAGGGTGCACTTCGTTTTTGAAGGCGTAGCCGGGGTCGCCGGCACCGGTACCCGCGGGGTCGCCGCCCTGGATCATGAATTCAGGGATCACACGGTGGAAGATGGTGCCGTCATAGAGCGGGACACCGTGTTTCTTGGCGTGGCTCACCGGATTGGTCCAATCCTTGGTGCCCTTGGCCAGGCCGATGAAGTTGGCCACGCCGATGGGCGCCTTGTCGGGAAACAGAGTGCAGTGCATGTCGCCGGCGCTGGTATGGATGATGGCTTCCGGCTGCGCTTTGGC
>DATGGJ010000157.1:0-4675 GCA_035308585.1 Terriglobales bacterium | reverse complement strand
ACCCGTCGGCCTGGTTTTCCATGCCCTGTCGAATGGCGACTCCACGGAAGTGGTGGAGCGCAAGTTTCCCGGCGATCGCGAACGCGTGCGCTGGTGGGCCTCGCAGCAGGCGCTGGACATGCTGCGGCGGAAGCTGATGTGAGCAGCAATTAGCAGTTAGCAGTTAGCAATTAGCACTTAGCCCTTGAACGTTCTCGGTGGGTGTGCAACCAGCCTGAACGGCTAAGTGCCAACTGCTAAAGGCTAATCGCTGCTTTTTGCCGGAGCCGGCAACGCACTTCAATGGCCAAGTGCTAAGTGCCAATTGCCAATTGCTGCTTTTATGCGCCTCTTCGTTGCTCTCGACCTTGACCCTGCCATTCGCGAGCGCATGGCCAGCTTTCTGGATGGCGTGCGCGGATTCGCTCCTGATGTGCGCTGGGTGCGCGCAGAGTCGTTGCACATTACTCTCAAGTTCATCGGCGAGCAGCCCGACCGCAAGCTGGAAACGATCGGGAAAGCCCTGGGTGAAATCCAATCCGCGGCAACCGGACTGAATTTTCACGGCTACGGATTTTTTCCCAGTGCTCGCTCGGCGCGCGTCTTTTGGGTGGGCCTCGATGCCGACGATAATCTCGCCAAACTCGCCGGCCTGGTGGAGCAGGCGCTGGAACCTCTGGACATTCCGCGGGAAGGGCGCGCCTTCAGCCCTCATTTGACTTTGGCGCGCGGCAGGTCGGCGGCCCCGCAGCGACGTCCTGACGATCTTCCCAGCCGCGCCTTCCAGCATCTGCAGGAAAAATTGAGCGCCCTGCCGCCTCCCGAGTTCGGTACAATGACCGCCCGCGAGTTCTTTCTCTATCAGAGCAAGCTCTCGCCTGCGGGCTCGCAGTACACAAAATTGCAAGGCTTTCCGCTGACCTGAGCCGGCGCATGGCCGCATACGCAAATTTCGCAGTTATCGCAGCCGTCGGGTATTTTCTGGGATCTATCCCCTTTGGCTATCTGCTGGTGCGAGCTTTCCGCGGCGGCGACATCCGCCAGACCGGCAGCGGCAATATCGGCGCCACCAATGTCGCCCGTTCCTCGCCCGCCCTGGGCATCCTCACCCTGGTGCTCGATGCCACCAAAGGGTTTATTGCGGTCTCCATTGCCGTTGCTTTGGCCAGCAGTTCTGAGCGCGATGATGTTCGCTACGTTTACTCAGCGATGGCTGTAGCCGCTCTTTGCGCCGTGCTGGGTCACATGTTTTCCCTATGGCTGAAATTTCATGGCGGCAAAGGAGTGGCTACCGGTGTGGGCGCATTCGTTGCCATCGTTCCCAAAGCGGTGCTCATCGCGATCTGCGTGTTTGCCGCCCTTGTCGCCCTCTTCCGCTATGTCTCTCTGGGCTCGATTGTGGCCGCGGCCACGCTGCCCGCCTTCATCTATCTGCTTTATATTCAGGCAGGTGTGCCCATGCAGAGCGTCCTGGGGGCGGCCATGGCTGCTTCCCTATTGATTATCGCCAAGCACCATCAGAACATCTCCCGCCTGCTCGCCGGCACCGAGCACCGCTTCTCCCTGAGGCGCGGATGAAAGCGAGTTCAACGTGAGCAACATTGCCGTCATCGGCGCCGGCGCCTGGGGTACCGCGCTATCCATTGTCCTGGGCCGCAAGCACGCGCACGCCGTTCGCCTTTGGGCTTACGAAGTCGAGGTACGCGACTCCATTGCCTCCCGCCGGGTGAACGAACCCTTCCTGCCGGACTATTCCATTCCGGAAACGGTAGCCGTTACCAACAGCCTGCAAGAGGCGCTCTCCGGCGCTGAAATGGTGGTCAGCGTCATGCCTTCCCACCACTGCCGGCGTCTTTTCCGGGAAATGGCGCCCCTGGTCCACCGCGACATGCTCTTCGTCAGCGCAAGCAAGGGTGTGGAGAACGACACGCTTTCGCGAATGACCGAGGTGATCACCGATGTGCTCGGGGAACTGGCTGGGTTTCGTCCTCATCTGGGCGCGTTGAGCGGTCCTACCTTCGCCCGCGAAGTGGCGCGAGGCGATCCCACGGCCATCACCGTCGCTGCCCATGAGAGCGACCTGGCGCAGACCGTGCAGAGCGAGTTCAGCGACCCTTCTTTCCGCGTATACACCAGCGAAGACGTGGTGGGTGTGGAATTGGGCGGCGCGCTCAAGAACATCATCGCCATTGCCGCCGGCATGTGCGACGGCCTGGGCCTGGGCCATAACTCGGTAGCCGCGCTTATCACGCGCGGCCTGGCCGAGATTACCCGCCTGGTCGTCGCCTGCGGCGGCCACCGCGACACCATGGCCGGCCTGGCGGGATTGGGCGACCTGGTGCTCACCTGCACCGGCGAACTCTCCCGCAACCGTTCCGTGGGTGTAGAACTCGGCCGCGGGCGAAAACTCGCCGACGTGGTTTCCGGCATGCACGGCATGGTGGCCGAAGGGGTTCTGACCACCAATGCGGCCGTCGGGCTGGCCCACCGCTATGGCGTGGAAATGCCCATTACACAGCAGGTGCATGCCATCCTGCACCAGGACAAGTCCCCCCGTGAGGCCATTCACGAACTCATGACCCGGCGCGCCACCAGCGAAGTCGGCCTGTACCGCAACTCCGCCAACGGCTGAAATGCGCTACCACATAGGTTTTTCAGCGATCACGTCGAGTCCGTACTGGGGCCTTCGGTACTTTCGTAACCGGCCCTGTACCCCCGTTTTCCCGCTCCCCTACTCCTTCACGGTAAAATTTCTGAAGCTCCCCCCTAAATTGACGGTAACTGAGTGACGAGCAGGGATTCCTTGTTCAAGAAGCTGCCCATACCCGCGCGCATTCCCATCCTCTATCTCATCCTGAGCGTGCTCATGCTGGTCAGCGTGGTCCCTATGTATTTCTATTCGCAACAGATGATTGCGATGAACCGGGACCGCTTGAAGACCAACGAAATGATGCTGCAGAACACCATCACCCGCTCGCTGGCGGATAACATTTCCGAGCGCCAGGCCACGGTTCGCCTGATGCTCAACAACCTGTCCTCCGCCATCCAGATTGCCAGCGGGGGCGACCTCAGCGGCAATCACGTGAGCGCCCCGGAACTGCGGGCCCTGGTGGAGAATTTTGTTTCCTCGTCCGACAACCTGGTCTATTCCACCCTGCTGAATTCCCAGGCAAAAGGCATCTCTGCCGGGCGCATTGCTCCCGATGCCTTTCTGCAGCGCGAACTGGAACGCGCCTTTTCCGCGGCCCGCGACGGCCGCATCTACAACGGCGACGCGCTTACCGCTTATGGCGGCAAAACTCCCCGCACCATCATGCTGATCAGCACGCCCATCATGGCCGGCGGCCACTTCATTGGCATGCTGGGCGCCGTGGTTGACCTCCAGTTTCTCATCCGCCGCATGCAGGAAGTCAGCACCGGAGGCCTGGACACTTACGTGGTGGACCGCCAAGGCCGCCTGGTAGCCGGCATTAAGCCCGAATATGCCACCGGCCAGGAAATGACCAACCTGGATATCGTGAAAAACTTCGTGGAGCAGGGGGGCAAGGCGCAATTCGTAGCCACCAAGGAATTCAACATCTCCAATGGCCGCCAGACTGAATCCATGCTCGGCACCTATAGCCCGGTGCCCTCGCTGGAATGGGCCGTCATCGCCCAGAAGCCGCAGCGCGAAGCCTACCGCGGCATTTATGAAATGCAGCGCACGGCCGGCCTTCTGGCTCTGCTGGCTGTGCTCATGAGCGTGGGCATCAGCAGCTACGCCGCCCGTAAAATCACCCATCCCATCCAGGTACTGACCGATACCAGCCGCGCCATCGCCCGCGGCGAGTTCTCGCAGCGGGTTCAACTCACCAGCCGCACCGAAATTGGCGAATTGGCCCAGACCTTCAACACCATGTCGGAAGACCTGGAGCGTTTTGTTGATGATCTCAAGCGCGCCGCCGAAGAGAATCGCGCTCTGTTCATGAACTCCATCCAGATGCTGGCCGGCGCGGTTGACGAAAAGGACCCGTACACCCGCGGCCACTCCGACCGTGTCACCCGCTATTCCGTGCTGCTGGCCACGGAAATGGGGTTGGAGAATGAGTTCATCGAAAAGGTGCGCATCTCCGCCCAGTTGCACGACGTGGGCAAAATTGGCATCGAGGATCGCGTGCTAAAGAAGCCGGGAGCTCTTACTCCGGAGGAGTACGAGATTATGAAGACGCACACCACCAAGGGGGCCAACATACTGCGTCCCGTCAAGCAACTGGCGGAGATGATCCCGGGCATCGAACTGCACCACGAATCGCTGGACGGCCGCGGATACCCTTACGGCCTGAAAGGCGAACAAATCCCCCTCATGGCACGCATCATCGCCGTGGCCGATACCTTTGATGCCATCACCACCAACCGGCCCTACCAGGCGGCGCATGACCATGCTTACGCCGTGCGTATTATCAGTTCTCTCGCCGACAAGCGCTTCGATCCCAAAGCCGTTGCCGCGCTGACCACTGTCTTCCACCGCGGTGATCTGGAATCCGGCGCGTCCGTCAAGCCGCAAGCTCCGCCGCCGGTCGAGGCGGTGGAAGTACCTGCCGATGTCGCCGCCACGGTGGAAAGCGGGCGTTTCTAGCAACCAGATCCAGCCTTTCAGCGTTGCCCGGGAAGGGGCCGCCGTCAATCCGCGTACGGGTCCTTGAGATAACCTTCCACC